>CAZTHM010000139.1:0-8891 GCA_964613505.1 uncultured Acidobacteriota bacterium
GCGACGGGCGCGCCCGCCAGCGTCACCGTCGCCGGGTCAACGGCCAGCGGGTCGAACGTCGCCGAACCCAGAATTGCCACCGGCACCGTCCCGGCAGACCTCAAGTTGATCGTGTTCGTCGCATCCCCTGGCTTGATGTCAATCGCCACTTGTAGGAATTCGTCCAGCGCGATCTTGGCGACGAACACGTCCGTGCCACCGCCCGACGCTGCCTGCAGCGGATGAACGACGGTGAAATCGGTGGAGGAAGTTGACCCCGCCACAACGATATTTCCCAGCGCATCCACGGCGATGGCCGCTCCGGCGTCGTTCCGCGTGCCGCCCAGGCAGGTGGAATAGCTGATCTCGCCGGCCGGATCAAGCTTGGTTACGAAGGCGTCTGAATAGAGTATGGACACCGACCCGCTCGGATTCGTGCAGCAAAAAAGCCCCGCGAAGGAACAATCTTGAACGGCCCCGGCAGTAGTGGGAAATTGAGGGGAATAAGTATACCCTGTGACATAAGCACTTCCAAATGCGTCCGCAGCGATGCCGACGCCGATTGACGTCGTGCTGGATTCTCCCAATCTCTTGTCGTAGACGACCGTCCCGGCATTATCCAACTTATGAACAAAAGTCGGCCCTAAACGATTGCCCAGGTCAGTAAGTCCTGTCACAAACGCGTCTCCGAAAGCGTCGGTAGCAATCCCCAACCCTCCCGATGGAGTTGAGGCCTGCCAGATCAGGACGGAACCCTGCGGATTGAACTTGCTCACGCTAGAGTATCCTAAGACGAAGGCATTCCCGAGGTTGTCAACCGCCACGTCCCGGCATGCGTCGACGTACGTCGAATAGACTAGCCCCGATGCGCCGTTGTCGAGCTTCGTGAGAAAGCAATCTCCGCTAGGGTGCCTGGCAAGAGGATTCCCCCGGAACTCTGTCCGAAACGCCCCCGGAGTCGTGGGGAAATCTGGAGAGAACGTATATCCCGTTACGTAGGGGTTTCCAATACTGTCTAACGCCAGCCCATAGAGACTATCGTTGTAAATTCCTCCGATGAAGGTGGAATAAACAAGGGCCGAACCCGTGGCATCCAACTTCGTCACGAAGCCGTCCCAGCAAGGGTTGTCATAAGTCTGACAACCTGTTCCGCCAATAAATTGGGCATGGAAGGCCCCGGCGGTCGTGGGAAAGTTGGACGACTTAGTGGAGCCTGCGATGGTGGCGTTGCCGACATCGTCCACTGCGATTCTTCCTGCCCAGTCCCCGTCACTGCCGCCGAGGTAAGTCGAATAGATTAGTTCCGAGCCTGCGGGATTCAGCTTCAGGACGAAAGCATCTGTAAAATTGGGAAAACGGTAGCCCCCAAATAATTCCTGAAGTGCTCCTGGGGTCGTGGGAAAGCTACCCCAAGTTGCGCCCGTCACGTAGACATTGCCAGCGGAATCCACCGCAATGCCATTGGGATTATCATTCAAGCTGCCTCCGAGGTAGGTTGAATAAACCAATACCGGGTCGATGGTGAGAGGCTTGGTCGAGTCATAGGGAGCCAGCTCGAAAGACGCTATGTTCGCATCCTCGAGGACGTACCGGCCCGCGATTTCCTGGCGAATGCCGTTCGCTTCCTGATAGACAAGCGGCTTCCTCAGATGCAACTCGTTGCCGCCGACTCTTGCGGTCAGATGTCCGTCGGGACCCAGTTGCAGTTCCCGCGTTCCTTCAAAGACGAGCTTGATTGCCGATGGATCAGCGCCCGGCGCAACCACCAGGTCGTATTCCAATTGTCTCTGGTTGCCGTAATACACTAAATCAATGCCGGGATAAATGTTTTCGTACCGGACTTTCGCATAAGTGGGAAGTCCGGTCCGCCACTGCGAGGGATCGTTGCCAACAAAATAGTTGCTCTTGCCGGGCAGTTCTTCCAACGCGCTCGCCCTGGCTTTGGGATTGGCGCCCACGAGTTTCACGCGCATCGCAGCACGATTGGCGTTGGGACTCGCCGGGCTCGGGCGAGCGGACGCGTCCCTCGCCATCTCGGTAATGCCAGTTGCTGTTCCCAAGTTCCCTAACGCAGATTTCTGCGGGGAGGGCACGGAAACCAGCACCCCCGTGGGCGTGACCAGAAGCGTGTAGCCCGCGCCTCGGGAGACAAAGTGATTGGGACCCTGGTGGTCCCCGCAGTTGGCTTCAGAGCATGGCTCGAAATTCAAGGGAAGCTTCAGGTACTGAGCTCGGGGCGGAGCCTTTGCTGTCCCAGGAACATCGGGGGCACACAATAGTTGGCAACTGAGAAGCAGGAAGGCAAAAACAGCAGATATGGCCACTCTCGCCCTCGCACTGCATTGGCAAGTCTCAGGCGTGGCGCTAGACTGCTTGCGGGAAGGCACCGGCTCCGGCGGAATGCGCGAGGTTGCACGAAAACACTTCGATCTCTTGCGAATGCGGAACGCAAGTGGATTCTTCATGGCGACCTCCCGGAGCGGGCAGCGGGCTCGGCTTCGACTGCGGCATCTGCCCCGCTGGTCGGACCCCGAGTGCAGTCGGCGGTATAGACTCATGCTACACCTCGGCGTCCGGAAAAAGCAATAGCACCAAAGTGCCTGCCCAGCCGGGGCGAGTATGTGGCGGGCGGGATGAAGCTCGTGGGGCGAAGAACTTTCGAGGGGCAGATCGACGCGTCATCCGTCAGCGGCAGCTTGCTCGCCTTTTATGTCCTTGCGGAATTTGCATCGGGCGCAACCAAGTTGTTGGTGACCGCCCCCGTCGGTGCCCCTTCCAGGTACTACACCGTCACATTAGTCTGAGCCGGTTCTAAGCGGCCTGCGCGGCGCTCGAGTCTTGCTCTCGGGTAATCACCGCCGCAAAGAAACCATCCATCGCGTGCAAATCGGGACGCGTGCGGAAGTAGCCGTGACCGTCAAACAGGGGTGAAAGGTGCGGAAACTCGAGCGCGAGTTGGTCCGCAGTCTGCAAACGGAAACCCGGGGATCCTGCCATGACCCGCTCAACCACCTTCTCGTTTTCCTCGAGCTCGAGCGAACACGTGGCGTAAACCAGCCGCCCGCCCGGCGCCAGGGCTTCCAGCGCGTTCCTCAGAATCTTCTGCTGCAGTTCCGCAAGCCGCGCCAAGTCCTTTTCCTGCAGGCGCCACTTGATCTCCGGATTGCGTGCCAGCGTCCCCGTCCCGGAACAGGGCGCGTCAACCAGAATTCGATCGAAGGTGCAGCCGAAGGGCAGCTCAGCCGAGGCGTCCAGCCGCAGCAGAAACAGACGCACCTCGGATGGAGTTTTTCCCCCTATGAGATTTGTCATGGTGCGCAGCCGGGGCGCGCTCAAGTCGCAAGCCACCAGGCTTCCCGCGCCGAGCATCGCTGCAAGCTGGCCGGTCTTTATTCCCGGCGCGGCGCACAGGTCGAGCACGCGCTCGCCGGCTCGCGGAGAAAGAAGCTGGGCGACAAGCTGCGAGGCTTCATCCTGAATGACGGCGCGTCCCTGCGATACGGGTCTCGAAGCAAGGACGTTTCCAGAGGATACGTAAAGCGCGGAGTCCGCATATCTCCCAAGGTCGGTCGGGATCCCTTCATTCGCGAGTTCGCGCTGAATTCTTTCCCGTTCTCCCGCCGCGACCCGTAGCGTTGGGCGCGGAACCGCGATGCTCGCCCACGCCAAGGAACTCGCCGAGTCCTTCCCAAAGTTCGACTCCCACCGTTCCAGCAACCACGCGGGGAACGAGCGCCGCACAGCGTCAAGAAATTGCGGATCAGTTTCTTCCAAACCTTTCGCCGCCGGGCGGCGCCTCGCGGGCTGGCATTTTCGCAGGACCGCATTGACCAACCCCGCCGCGGAACGCTTCCGAGCCGCCTTGGTCAGTTCCACGGACTCGTTCACCACTGCCCGCTTCGGGATCTTCTCCAACAACCGGATCTGGTAGATGCCCATCCGCAGGACCATGACAACTTCGGAATCAAAATACTTCAGGGGTTTGCCGGAGAGTTGCTCGATTTGGAAATCCAGTTCGCCGCGCCAGCGCAAGACGCCCATGACGATTTCCGTCGCCAACTTGCGGTCGAGTTCCTTGAGTCTCGAAACTTCCGGCCCCTGCAGCAAGTCCACTGCGAAAGCGCGTGCAGTCTCGACACGGCGCAAGACGTGAAAAGCGGCGTTTCTCACAGGCGATACGGGCATCGAAAGAAAGACAATTGTAAATTGTGGACGGATGGAAGAGTATCAAATCTGAAGTTCAACGCGACGCACCTGAATCTCTTCATTCACTATTCACTATTCACGATTCACCGTTCACAATTCAAATCAGCATTTCCCCGGGTGCAAGGTGTACCCCGTTCAGGAAGTCTTTCGCCG
Organism: uncultured Acidobacteriota bacterium; assembly: GCA_964613505.1. GTDB lineage: Bacteria > Acidobacteriota > Terriglobia > UBA7540 > UBA7540 > CAZTHM01. The sequence goes on from CAZTHM010000139.1 coordinate 4,339, forward strand.
AAAGCCGCTTGCGACCCTCAACCTGAAGTTCTTTCACTTCGAGCCGAGTTCCCGCTCCGCAGCCGACGAGCAGCTTGCCCGCTGCGGTGGCGAGGGCGCCGGGTTCCGCCGGGACATGAGTCTCCCCTGAATGGACGGCCACGGCCCAGATGTGAAGATTCTTGCCGCGGAATGTTGTGTACGCTCCCGGCCACGGGCGAAAGCCGCGGATTCGCCAAGCGATCTCCTGCGCCGTCATTTTCCAATCAATCCGGCCATCTTCCTTCTTGATCATGGGCGCGAGCGTCGCCTGCGAATGGTCTTGCGGGCGGGGCGTGATTTCGCCGCGCTCGAGACCTCGCAGCGTCTCGATCATCAGGTCGGAGCCGACGGTACTAAGTCGCGCGGAGAGCGTCTCCGTCGTATCGTCATCTCGGATGGGTTCTTCGCGCATGAGGAGGATATCGCCAGTGTCCATGCCAGGGTCAATTTTCATCGTCGTGACGCCCGTGGTGCGCTCGCCGCGAATCAGGGCCCACTGGATGGGCGCCGCGCCGCGATACTTTGGGAGAAGCGAAGCGTGAAGGTTAATGCAACCCAGGCGCGGCAAGGCAATCATCCAGGGCGGGATAATTCGCCCATAAGCCACCACCACGAAGGCGTCGGGGTGGAATTTGGAAAGGAACTCTTGCGTCGCAGGATCCTTGAGTTTACTGGGCTGAAAAATCTGAATGCCCGCTTTTTGCGCCAGTTGCTTGACCGGCGGAGGTTTTACCTCATAGCCGCGTCCCGAAGGCTCATCGGGCTGCGTGATCACCAACTCCACTGCATGGCGTTCGGCAATGAGTTTTTCCAAAGTAGGAATGGCGAATTGCGGAGTCCCGCAGAAGATGAGGTTCATTCGTCAGTCGCCCGTGGTGTGTTGTCGGTTGTCCGTAGTCGATAGCTGGCTGCTGACAACCGGCTACTGACGACCGACAACTGATTTGCCTCACCACTCTCCTGCCTTCACGAGCTTCTTCACTTTGCGCTTGATGGAATCGCGCTTGAGCATGCTGAGGTGCTGGATAAAGAGGATGCCGTTCAAATGGTCGGTTTCATGGCAGAAGGCCCGCGCCAGCAAACCCTCGCCGGTCAGGGTGAATTCCTTGCCGTGAATGTCCTGGGCGCGGACGGTTGCGCGCTGCGGGCGCTTCGTGCCGGCGCGGAAATCCGGCAGACTCAGGCAGCCCTCATCCTGCGTCACTTTGCCTTCCGTGGAAACGATGACCGGGTTCACGAGAACCAGTTTCCCATCCGGCTTTTCGGCCGACGTGACGTCGATCACACAGAGTCTTCTTGCGATCCCGATTTGAGGGGCCGCCAGGCCGACGCCGTTCGCCGCGTACATCGTCTCGAACATGTCAGCGACCAGTTTCTGCAAGTCGCCGTCGAAGACAGTCACCGGAGCGGCCGACGTCTCCAGCACCTTTTGGCCGTATTTGACGATGGGATAGATCATGGGCAGTTGTCAGTCGTCAGTTGTCAATCGTCAGTCGCAAAAGCCAGAGGACGGCTGATCGCTGATGGTCACGACGCTGCACCCCAATTCAGAATTTTCGTACTTGTTCGAGATAGGCATCGTGATTTCGCTTGGTCTCTGCCAGCGAGTCACCGCCAAATTTCTCGAGAAACGACCGCGCGAGGACCAGCGCCACCATCGCCTCTCCGATGACTCCGGCGGCCGGAACAACGCAGACGTCGGAGCGCTCGTAGGCAGCCTTGACGGGCTCCTTGCTTTCGAAATCCACAGACTCGAGCGGCTGGCGGAGCGTGGAAATGGGTTTGAGGTATCCACGCACAACAATATCTTCGCCGTTGGTGATACCCCCTTCCAGTCCTCCGGCGCGATTTGTCCGGCGGGTAAAGCGCGACTGGGCGCGGTCGTATCCGATCTCATCGTGCACACGCGACCCGAAGGTGGCGGCGTTCTCGATCCCGCTTCCGACCTCCACTCCCTTGACCGCTTGAATTGACATCACCGCCTGGGCCAACTGCCCGTCCAGGCGCTCGTCCCACTGCGCGCATGATCCCAGGCCGGGCGGAACGCCTCGCGCGATCACTTCAAAGGTCCCGCCCACCGAGTCCTTCGTCTTCAATGCCTCATCAACTTCGGCCTTCATACGCGCTTCGGTGGCAGGGTCAATACAACTCAAGACGATCTCTTCCGCGTCGCGCAGGGCCAGGACGCGCTCGAAAGACACCACCTCTTCGACGAGCGCGACCTGGCCAACGGCAACCACATGGCTGGCAATCTCGATTCCGAATTCCTTCAGGAAGAGTTTGGCCAAAGCGCCTGCCGCCACTCGCGCCGCAGTCTCGCGGGCGCTGGCGCGTTCGAGGACATAGCGCGCGTCGCGGAAGTTGAATTTCAGGCAGCCCGCCAAGTCGGCATGCCCGGGTCGTGGAGGCGACAGCGGCTTGTACTTGGCTCGCGACTCGGGGCGATCCTCAACCGCCAACGCTTCTTTCCAATTTTCCCAGTCGCGATTCTCGATGAGGATGGCGATGGGCGATCCCATGGTCTGGCCATGGCGAACCCCGGAAAGAAACTGCGCCGCGTCCGATTCGATCTTCATTCGCCCGCCGCGGCCGTAGCCCCCCTGTCGGCGTTTCAGTTCATGGTTCACATAGGCGGAGTCCACGCGCAACCCCGCCGGCAATCCCGAAAGGAACGCCAGCAGTGCCTGACCGTGAGACTCGCCCGCGGTATGAAATCGTAGCATTGGCCCTTCTTACTCGCTCCGCACGAAATCGCTCGAATTTAGGATTCTATCGGAATCTGGTGGGCGGGTCAAAAAATTGGCGCGGTGAGAATGTGAATGGAGAGCCCGGGACGCTGGCTCAATGCGCCCTGGAGTCCCTCATTGCGAAGCTTGGGCGGCGGGGGTGGCTGCCGCCGGCAATGGGTGGAGCGGGGATACAGAATCCGATAGGCGGCGCTCGCTCCGGGGTTGCCAGTCGTAGTCATAATAATCAATGCCCACGCTCGCGCGCCCGAACAGGCGGAGGTTAACCTCCGTGCGGTTTTGGACCGGGAACCAGAAGTCTCCGAACTTTCTATAGTCGTGGACGAAATGCGTGCGAGAGACCCAGAATGAGGGCTTTTTCGACGGCTCTCCCTCGATGCGGCGGATGGCAAAGTCCGAGTCATCCACCCAGATTCGCCCCCGAAAAAGATACTTGTTGGACGTGCGCGGCACGGCATTGAAAACGAAGGCGCGCTCCTTGTCGTCATACTGCTCAAACGTAAAGGTGTAATTCCGACGGCAGATTTCGACGTCATTACGCGCGGGGAGCCGGATGTTTGTTTGCTCAGTCTCCAGCATGGGCTGGAAGACGCGGCGCTCGATCGTACGAGATCCTCCACGGTCAAGAACCTGGAATCGAATCTCATCCGGCGTCGCATAGTCGGCCTGCACTTCCAGGTACGCCCGGCGGCTGAGAAATGAATTCGCTGCAGAATAGCGGCGGCGGCCCCGGAATGAGGCAAGCTCCGCGCGGCGTTGCGCGTTGGCTTGTTCCATTCGGGCGATGACGTCCTCCCATGGCGCAGGCGCGGGCTCGATTTGGGCAAGTGAAGGAGGAACGCCCACGAGCGTCAGCAACAGTACGAGCGAAGTCGCCGCCCGCGCCGTTAGCCGGGCGGACGCGAGGAACCTCGACCCGAGGAAATGCAGGAGGCCTGCCAAATGGCCTCGCTGCTCGGCAGTCTGGCGGCAGGGCTCGTCCGGCTGCGTGTTGGACTTCCACCACACGCCCGCCATGCCCGGCCAGGCTGCCGGTTCGAAGGATTTTTGGGTGAGCCAGTAGCATGAATAGGTGCACCCACTGCACTCCCGACGAGAGCTGAAATCCGTCTGGCGGTACTTCTGCTCGAAGTCTGGGTCCAGGATGTTCAGCGGCGCGGGCAAGGGGTGATCCTGGCACATCCAGAAATCGCCGTTGGGCTTAATATCGAAGAAAAGTTCGCCGGCCAGGCAGTCCCAGTTATAGGTCTCTTGGCGGTAATAGTCGTCGCAACCTTTCTTATAGAAGCCGGGCGCGAGGAGCGTCGGAGAATCGATACGCCGCAGGAAATCCGGATTCACTTTCTGGTCCGTGGGCACACGCAGCTTGCCCTGACCAACCACTACAGGGTTCAACCACAAGCGGGCCCTGGGGAATTCCCTGGTGCAGGATGCCACAATTTCGCCCACCTGGGCGCGGTTGCTGGGCGACACCGTGATATTGATGGTCAGGCGCTTGCCGTCCGGAAGGTGGTCGTTCAGGTAGCGGAGAGACTCCAGGATCTTGGGGCCTACATGGCTATGCGGCAAATCATTTCCCAGAACGCCATCCAGCGAGATAGCAATCTCCGAGACGCGCGTGGCAAGCAACTCTGCATACTTGGCAGTGGACATGGTTCCGTTCGAAGTGATCTTGGTGTACAGTCCTTTGCCGACCGCGTAATTCAAGAGAGTCGCGAAATCCGGCCGCAATAGAGGTTCACCTCCGCCCGAGACGCTCAGGACGGCGACGCCCAGTTGGTCGAG
>CAZTHM010000140.1:0-5215 GCA_964613505.1 uncultured Acidobacteriota bacterium
TCCCATTCCGCCCCACTAGAGCTTCAGGCTAAAGTCGCGGTACGCCGGCCAGTCGGGAATCGAAGTCGCGGCCTTGACGGCGCGCACTACGGCTTCCGAGACGGCCTCGGCGGCGAGCGCGCCCGCCACGGAAATGTTCATGTCCATCTTCAGCTTGTTGGTCGAGAGCGCGAAGGTGCTGTCGCCATCGCCGTTGGTGTGATAGGGATTGATGCAGCGCGCCGCACCCGTCGAGGCCATCATGGCAATCTTGGTGAGCGCGACTTTCGAGAAGTCCACGTTAGTCGCCACCACGATCAGCGTCGTGCTGTGCAGCGCCGGGTCGTGCACGCGCAGCGCGCCTTCCTCGACGCGCTCGCCCGCGCGCTTCATGGTCTCCATGATGTTGGCGAAGCCTGTGCCATCCTTGCGCCGCGCCCCGGCAACGATCTTGCCCGTGCGCCAATCCACAATGTCTCCCACCGAGTTGAGCACCGCCATCGCGCCCACGACCGCATCGCCGACGCGAATGCTCGACGTGCCCAGCCCGCCTTTCATGCCGCCGCAGCCTTGGGTGAGCAGCATCTTCCCTACTGTCCCGCCCGCGCCCACGCCGACGTTGCCCTCCGCGACGGGCGCGGTCGAAGCCGCCACGCAGGCTTTGTAGGCCGCTTCCGCGTCGGGACGAATATGCGGGTCGCCCACCTCGAGATCGCCGATGACTCCGCCGACGGTGAGCGGGATGAGAACATCCGCCGTCCCCCAGTTGAAACCGATCTTGCGCTCCTCCATATAGCGGATAACGCCCGCCATCGCGGGCAGCCCCATCAGGCCACCGCCGGTCAGGAACAGCGCGTGAATCGTCTGCACCGGGCTCACGGGCTGGAGCGCCATTCCGAGATAGGAGCCCGGCGCGGAGCCGTCGTAATCAACGCCCGCTGTAGCTTCGGTGTCGAAGAGAATCGCCGTGCAGCCTGTGGGACGGCGCGAGTCCGTGAAGTGCCCGACCTTGATGCCTGGAACGTCGGTGAGCGAGCCTGCACTCCCCTGCTCTTCCGCGCGCGCGGCCGTCGCGCTCTCCGCCAGCCCCGCCGCGGCGGTTGCCATCGCCATGCGGTTGAATCCACGCCGACTGAGTATTGACATGTGTTTCCTCCTCCTGGTGGGGCCGTACTGTAAGACGGTATCGCGGCGAGGTCAAGGAGGACGGAAGAAGACAGTGGACAGTGAACAGTGGCTAGTGGAAAGAGGTCCTTGATCGCTCCCAAGCAGTCCCGATCGTAGTCGATGGTCAGCGCACAAGCCGGTCAATCGCTAAATCACGCAATGACTCAATGACCCAGTGATTCGATGGCCCGATGATTTAATCACCACGGAACCGGATACATCAGCCACCCGAGCACGAGAGCGATTCCGACGAAAGCGCCGAAGACCTTGGCGCCGTAAATCGCCCGCTCGCGAGGCGTGTCTTTGCTGAGGACTCCGAACACCACGGAGACGAAGAGAGAGAACAGGAGCATCGCGTTGAAGTGAGAAATGACCATTGGATTTCAGTGACGAGTGGCGAGTAACAAGTGACGAGAAACAGCAGCCTGCTCCGTGGGCTCGTCACTCGTCACTTATCACTCGTCACTGCCTTTACGATTTTCGTCCCTGGGTGATGTCGTAAGCGTCCAGGACGGTGAGCACGTTCAGCATTCCCGCCGCCACCAGGAAGGCCGTTCCGTAGTCGGAACTCACAAAGTATTGGTCGCCTCCCGCATAGCCGAAGAACATCGCGGCGGGCATCGCCACGCCCACGCACATTTCGCCCAGGAATCCGAGGCGCTGCAAATACGAGGTCGAGCGCATGGCGAAGAATTCGCCCTGCATTGCGATGCCCAACAAAAACATCGCGATGATGGAGGCAAACAGGATGAGGGCGCGACCCTTGCGGCCCAACATCAGGTGGCCGCAACCGGGAACCAGCCACGCAGCCACGCAGACCCGCACCAGAAGTCCGGTGTCGGTCTTCGGTTGCGCAACCGCTTCCGCTTCGATGGCTTTCTTGGCCATGGGCGTTAATTCGCCGCGCCGCGCGCTCAACTGCTGCCGCGAGTGGCACAGCACCAAATCAAGCAACCTAGCATAGGTTCCACCAATCCGGCAAGAATCCGCGTCGGGAGGAATTGGATTGGTACATCGTATCCCCCCTGCGGAGTTGAAGTGCGTGAGTGAGAAGAGGAGGCGGGAGCTGGTAGCCAAAGTCAATCCGTCAGCTGACGGATTGACCGTGGGATTCTTCCGGCAGAAAGGACCCACGGTCAGAAAACCCTCGAGCGTGGCTACCGGCTAACGCACTAGCGCTCAGCCGCGAGCGCGGCTGGCCTTTGCGGAATGTGGCTGATGGCCTTGCCGAGTTGCTGTCGGGCAAGGTCGAGCTCGTAGGTCTTCTGCAGATTCATCCAGAAATCCGGGGTAGTCCCAAAGTAGCGGGCCAGGCGCAGTGCCGTGTCGGCAGAGATGGCCCGCTTCCGGGCGATGATCTGTGAAATGCGGTTGGTCGGCACCTCGAGCGTGCGCGCCAACCCGGCGGCGGAAATGCCGATCTCCTCCAGCTCGTCGCCGAGAATTTCACCGGGGTGAATGGGGGTCCGTGCCATGATTCAGGCTCCTTAATGGTAATCAACGATCTCAACGTTTTCGGGGCCGTCAGCTCCTTGCGGCCATTCGAAACAGAGGCGCCATTGCTGATTGATCCGAATGCTGTACTGGCCTCTTCTGTCACCGGACAGGACCTCCAGCCGGTCAGCTTCATCCCTTCATCATGTCTTCAAAGCTTAGCTCGGCGTCCCTCATAATTTGGTGGAGGATTCCTTTCCCCAAATCGCGTTTGCCGTGGATCGGGACAGTCGTCCTGCGCCCGTCGGGATGAATGAAGACGGCATGGCTTCCCGACTGCCGGTCCAGGGCAAAGCCACGCCTCTTCAGGATGGAAATCACCTGGCGGGAATTGAACGAAGGAAGCTTCGGGGTCACACCGCGACGCGCACCTTATGGGAGCCCACTTCCTGGTATATCGGCTCATTTCTTGCCAGCCGGCTTTCGACATGCAGCCGGACGGCGTCTTCGATCAGTTGGCGTGCTTCTTCCTCGGTCTCCCCCTCGGTATAGCAACCCTGGAGGGCAGGACAAATGGCCACAAACCGGCCATCCTCGTCCCTCTCAATCACAACAGTGAATTCGTAATCCTGCATCGTTCCACCGCCTCCGAAGATATTGTACCTCGGCTGCCATATTCTGACTCTCCGATTTCTGGAGTCCGATGGTCCGATCCTGATCGGACCGTAGATCGACCTGTGTTCTTACTCCTGCCCTTCCACCAGCGCGATTTCCTCCGCCGCGCGTGGCGCATACATGAGCGCATTGTGGCATGGATGCGGCCTGGGATGTTGGAATCAAGGGGAGATGCTAACTGCTATTGATCTGCGAGGCCCTCATACTTCTAACTTTGTTTATCGCATGCATCAAGATCGATGTATGCGCCACCCGCAGTCAATCGATTTTTGATTGACCGTGGGATTTTTCCGGCAGCAAAGAACCCACGGTCAGGAACGCGCTGACCGTGGCTACCAGCTCCTGTCACACAAGCAACGGTTCAAAATTGGGGATGATCTCCTCAACCAGCCTTGTTAGCTCGCGTAGTGTTTCTAGCAGTGGCTCGCCCTCGACAATCTGTGGCTCACCGAACGCTACGTCAAAAACGAATTGCATCTTGTCGTTTGCCTGTGCATCCGGACCATCAATGAAAAGCTCGTCGCCGACTTTCAGGGGGAAGAGTCGGTCCGCCGGTCTCACGTAAAAATCAATCGGGGGTATGTCGACGGCTTTATCGCTCCACGTCTGCTGCATCATTCGATGCATGTGGGCCCCGAGGTTGACACTCCGGAAGGCGGAGCCAACCGTGATTAGAAGGCGGTGCTTGTCGACGTTGTTGAGTTTGTAGAGACGCCAGAGAGGATCGTTGCCACCTTTGTACGGTTTGATTGCGTCGATCGCCGCTATTGCGTCGGGCCTCATCCCCTTCACTCTTCGTAGCTTGCGAGCTTCGAATTCCGCAGCGGTGTCCGCGAAGGGGAAGTAGACGTGGTAGAAGGGGCCGGCGGTGCACAAGCCGACGCACACCAGCTGGTAGGCCAAGTGGTCCAGCGTGCTTACCAGATTCTGTAAGACGTCTCCAACAGTCGTCGCAAAGCCCTCTCCAGGTTGCTCGACGCCTGAAACGTAGTAAATGAGTTTTCGGGTCTGGGCGTCGCGCTTGGTCGCGACCTTGTAAGGGTTGGACTGGAAGAAAGTCCTGTGAAGGTGTTCCAACTCACTCAAGTGCCATTTGGCCCGCTTGAGCTTTGCGGTTACGTGGTGTAGTCGCTCGGCGGATGTCGGCATGAAACGGTATCAGTTTACGGCGAGTTCAGAGCCAAAGCAGAAAACCTCTGCGGGAATATCGGCGCCTGTCGGGCCTAACGAGTCTCACTCAGGCGCGGCCCGCTTTTGGTCGTCGCCTGCGGCGCCTTGTCAGGCGCTTCTCCGCTTCGCTGCGGACTGGCGTTGTCGCCGCAGAACGGGCGCCAGCGCGCGAAGCGTCTGATTCACCGTCGGACCGTCCGGGAAGACATCCAACACTTCCGGATCGATCACGGCGATGTTGGCGCCCTGAGCGTAGCGCGCGGCCGTAGCACCTCGAACCGCCGCAGAGAAGTCGTACTCCGCCCGCATCGTGTCCCGGTCGTTTTTCCGATTGTGACGACTAACCTTTTTCTTCATAACGTCTCCGCTCGGCTCGCGTGGTCCGCCTCGCCGAAATCAGGCGGGTGCGCGGTGGCCGTTCAGCGAAAGCCACTACCAGGAGCCTCTGGTGATTGGACATCCCGAGCACAAGATACCGCGCCTCGTTGAGAGAGTGATCCGGGTCCGGCATGAGGAGCCCGAGCGGATCTCCAAACACTGATGATGCCTCGTCGAACGTCACGCCGTGCTTTCGGGCGTTGGACTCCGCCTTCTTCTGGTCCCACTCGAATATATAGCCCACTCGAACCCCTCGAGAGAACCCATCTGCCGATCTACGGCGGCTAATTCATGTTTAGGCTGGCCGGGATAAAACCGGTCCTGGTCGGCCTAAGACGAAACCCGCCGAAATCAGGCGGGCCGGGGCAACGACCGTTCTGATGGTAGCGCACTCTTCGATGTCCAACAACTT
>CAZTHM010000140.1:5225-8872 GCA_964613505.1 uncultured Acidobacteriota bacterium
CGTCTTCTGTCAGTCGTCTATTCGCCATGTTCTGTGCTGTCTAACTCATGTTTCGGCTGACCTGCGTAAAACCGGCCCTGGTCAGCCCAAGACGAAACCCGCCCAGAACCACCGGGCGGGGGCGATTAACGTTTTGATGGTAACGCATTCCCTTATGTCCAACAACTTCGCTCCCGGTTTCGCAGAGGATCGGTTTGCCTTATGTAGCGGCGAGTTCACCTCGTCCGTCGGACGACGGACGGCGTAAAGCCGCCTCTGCGAGAACGGGCGCGAATTTGCGTTCCCGGCTGGTCAAGCGAGTGTGGTACACTGTGCACAGACAAGTGGTTGGGCCGAACCTGCAAGCGGGGAGGATTTGGCGTCCCGAGGCAACTCCGCGGCCTTGGCGAACATCTTGGAGAGAGTAGGTTGTTAGGTTGCGACCGGGCCCTAGGCTTAGCCCGGCGGCCAGGAATAACGAATAATGCCAACCAGCGATACTCAGGTCAGAACAATCCCTGAACAACCCAAGGCCGGTGGAGTGAATCCTCCCGAGCCCGTCTATCAACTGACCTTTTTCGAGGATCCTCCGCTTCTAGTATCCGTCATTCGCCAGATCGCCACCCTGTGGCGCGACCCCAAGATCAGCGTTCCGCGCAAGTATTACCGGGGCGAGGCGGCGCTGCCTCTGACGGAAATGCGGCCGTGGTATCGCGACCTGCCGAGCCAGTTCCGAGTCCTCTTTGAGAAACCCAAGGCGCCGCGAATCCCGCTGACCTCGAAACCCATCGATGTTCCGGACATCTGGCGGGATTACGGACAAGAGCCGGCTTCGTGGGTGAATTCGGTGTTAGTCCACATTCTGGCGCTGGGGGCGCTCATCCTGCCCTTCTGGGTGGGACAAATGCTGACTCCGGCAAAGGCAGCGAGCAAGTTTGAGGTTGTGGACATCTCGCCTTACCTGGCGCAACTGGAAGGACCCGACAAGAAGACAGGCGGAGGGGGCGGCGGCGGAGACCGTTCACCAACCCCCGCATCGAAGGGCGCCGTGCCCAAGTTTTCGAAGACACAATTCGCGCCTCCCGTGGCGGTCCTCCCCAAGATTGACCCACAACTCCCCGTGCAGCCAACTCTCCTGGGTCCTCCCGAATTGAAGCTCCCCCAAATGGCGATGAACGCCCAGTGGGGTGACCCGCAAGGCGTGCTCGGACCGGCATCGAATGGTCCGGGATTTGGCGGCGGGATTGGCAGTGGTTCAGGTGGCGGGATCGGCTCGGGCAAAGGTGGGGGCTTGGGGCCGGGTGAAGGCGGAGGATTCGGCGGCGGCGCTTATAGCGTCGGCGGGAACGTCACCGCACCCATACCAATTTACAAGCCCGAACCTCCGTATTCCGAAGAGGCCCGCAAGGCCAAATACCAGGGCACAGTGGTTCTCTACATCGTCGTCGACACCCAGGGCAACGTCATCGACGCGCGCGTCGTGAAACCCCTCGGTCTGGGCCTCGATGAAAAGGCTTTGGATACCGTCCGCACCTGGAAGTTCAAACCCGGCATGAAGAACGGCATTCCGGTCGCGGTCCGCGTCATGGTGGAAGTCAGCTTCCGGCTCTTCTGACCGTCACTGCACAGCTTCGCAGTTTTCCTCGCCTCCATTCAGCAGGAAAATCCACTGCAAGGGGAACTGCGTTCCGAGTTGCGGAAATCGCCCGAAAACTGCTATAAAAGTAAAGACCCGTTGGGAGGTCGTCTAACGGTAGGACTGCAGACTCTGGATCTGCGTATCGGGGTTCGAATCCCTGCCTCCCAGCCAAACCCCATCAGGCCAGGTCGTCATCGAAGATAGCTCAGCGCAGAAAAAGGCAGAGTGAACGATCTAATGCAAGGGGGCCAGCAGTGGAATTGAAGGAGCGAGCCCAGCGGGTGGATGTCGCGCTCGACGTGGTGTTCAGGGCGCAGGAGGCCCACTTTTTCGCAAAGTCGGCAAACGTGAGCGAGACGGGCCTCTTCGTCGTCACCAAAAAGGCATTCCCTGCCGGCACTCCGCTGCACATCGTGTTCGGCTCGCCACCCAAGCTGCCCCGCCTCAGCCTGCAAGGAATCATTCGATGGGCGAAGGAGAGTGAAGGCATCGGCGTCGAATTCACGTCCTTGACCCCGGAGCATCGGCAGACTCTCCAGAACTTCCTGAGTTCGAATCCCAGTTGTTGAAGAGCCGTTCCGAACGGGACGAACTCAATCGGACCCTCGGGTCAGTTCCCTTATCTGAGAAATGCCGGGAGCTGGGGCGCAGCTTCAGCTGTGATTGATTTTCACCCGCGGCGATCCACGAGTTGCTCCTTCCCTCCCCAGAGCCGGTCAGATTGACTTCCCCCCTGCCCCGCGTCTAAGATTATGTCCACGAATACTGCATTATTACTTTTGTAAGCCACCCCAGAACGGAACGCTTCCTTGATGCCTAACCCGCCGCTGCGAAAACTCGCCGCCATCATGTTTACCGACATGGTCGGCTACAGCGCCTTGATGCAGAGAAACGAGGCGCTGGGAATGGAGCTGCTGGAAGAACACCGGCAGATGGTGCGCCCGATTCTGACCCAGCACGGCGGCCAGGAAATCAAGACTATTGGGGACGCCTTTCTGGTCGAATTTTCGAGCGCCGTCCAAGCAGTCCAATGTGCTGTCGATATTCAGAGAACGCTGGCTCAGCACAACTTCACCGCGCCTCCGGAGAAGCAGTTCCAAGTCCGCATCGGCGTGCACGTGGGCGATGTGATCTACCAGGAAAACGATGTCCTGGGAGACGGGGTGAACATCGCTTCCCGGATTCAACCCCAGGCCGAGCCGGGCGGGATCGCCTTGTCGGGAGACGTGGCACGACAGGTTCAGAACAAAACTGACTTAAAGGTTGAGAAAGTCGGACTGCGGCAGTTGAAGAACATCCAGGAGCCGGTGGAGATCTTTCGGGTCGTCTTGCCGTGGGACAAAGGCCAGCTTCCCACCGCCGCTCCGGTCGTTGCGCGGCCGTCCGGAAAACGAATCATCCCAATCGTTGTCGCAGGCATCGGGATAACCATTGTCCTGGCGGGCTTGGGTTGGTGGAGATCAAAGTCCCGCCCAAGCGCGCCGCAACCCGCACCGGTGATGGGCCCCATTCAGTCGCTGGCGGTGCTGCCGCTCGAGAACCTGATGGGCGACCCGCAACAGGAATACTTCGTCGATGGGATGACGGAGGCGTTAATTGCTAATTTGGGCCAGATCGAAGCGCTGCGCGTCATCTCACGGACGTCCGTCATGCAGTACAAAGGCACCAAGAAGTCGATGCCCGAGATTGCGCGGGAACTAAACGTGGATGGCATCATCGAAGGCTCGGTGTTGCGTTCGGGCGACCAAGTGCGGATTACCGCGCAACTGATCCACGCACCCACAGACAAGCACCTCTGGGCCAAAAGCTACGAGCGCGACTTGCGCGACGTGCTGGCGTTGCAAAGCGAGGTGGCGCAGGCCATTGCCACCGAGATCAAGATCAAGGTGACACCCCAGGAGCAGACCCGCCTCGCCCGCGCCCGCCCTGTCAATCCCGAGGCTTATCAGCTCTACTTGAAAGGTCGCTACTTCACGTCGAAGTGGACTGTCGAGGGAATGAGGAAGGGTGTAGAGTACTTGAATCAGGC
>CAZTHM010000141.1:0-8871 GCA_964613505.1 uncultured Acidobacteriota bacterium
CCAAGAAAACTGAGTGGAATCTCCAAGTCGCGCGCATCCCAGTTGGTCATACTCCCAATAAACCAGCCGTCACCCTTCTGCCGCGCGATGGTGACGAACTGGCCGGGCTCACCGTTCAACACCTTGGTGTCATCCCACACCGTCGGCACTTTCTCGATGAACTCGAACCCCGGCTGGCCTTCGTAAGCTTCAGGGTGATCTGAAACCATCACCAGGGGGCTCTCAAAGACGACGTATTTGGCGAGTTCGTGGGCGCGTGTTCCCTGCGTCATGGGCTCGAGGTTGCGCGCCTTGAACTGCCCGCGCGTGGCGTTGCGAAAGCCGCCCGGCGTGTAGTCGAGCGGCCCGGCGAGCATGCGCGTGAACGGCAGCGTGACATCATGCTGCGGTGTGATGCGCTCGCTCCACTTGCTGTATTCGAGTCCCATCACGCCTTCGCGCGTGAGCAGATTGGGATAAGTTCGGCGCAAGCCCGTAGGCTTGTAGGCACCGTGGAAGTCCACCGTCATCTTGTACTCGGCGGCCTTGCGCACCATGCGCTCGTAGAAGTTCACCATCTCCTGGTCATCGCGATCCATGAAATCCACCTTCACGCCCGCGGCGCCCCACCGGCTATAAAGCGCCAGCGCTTCATCCATGTGCTTGTCCATCTCGCTCCAGTAGACCCAGAGCAACACGCCCACGCCCTTCTGCTTTGCGTACTCGATGATGCGCGGGACGTCGGTTTCGGCAGTGTGATGGAGAATGTCAATAGGGTGGGTGTCATCCTTCTGAATATACCATCCGGCATCGACGAGCATGTATTCGAACTTGTGCCGCGCGGCAAAGTCCACGTAGTGCATCATCGTGGCCGTGTTCATGCCCGGCTTGAAATTGACATTGCGCGCGAAGCTCCCCGACCACCAATCCCACGCTGACCTTCCGGGCCGGATCCAGCTTGTGTCAGCGAGGGCGCAAGGCGCGCTGAGATTCAGCACCAGATAGCTGTTCTCGATCAGCTCGCCGGGCCGCGAGCCAACCAGAATGATGCGCCACGGCGTTGCCTTGGGCGTTGATGCCACCACAGCTTCATCCGAGCGTTTGGGCAGTGGCGAAAGCTTGCCCATGAGCGCATTCGGCGCGCCCATGACGCCGCCCACATACATGCCCGCGTAATCGGTCAAGTCAGCCTCTAACAAAGCCACCCAAGGCCCATTCGGGATTTCGATAAGCAGCGGCAGCGCCACAATCGACGTCGGCTTGATCTCGCTTAACCTCACGCGATGATAGTCGGTCTCATAGCTGGAAGTGTAACTGCCGAGGTTGAGCGCGTGCGCGAAGCCCTCACGCGGGAAGAAGAAGCCGGTGTTCTCCGAAGAGATCGTGAACTTTTCGAGCGCCTCCTGCTTCGGCAGAACGTACCGAAAGGCCGCGCCTTCGTCGTAGGCGCGAAAAATCAGATCAACTCGCCGCCCAGGCGACTCTCGCTCGCGCAATGAGACAGAGAGTTGGTTGTAATGGTCACGAATCCGGCGTTTGGCTCCAAAGTGGTTCTCCCAGGTTTCGTCGTGCGACTGGCGGTCGGTCCCCACGATTTCGAAGTCCTGATCGAGCGGTCGCCCGTCCTTGAAGTCGATTCCCAGCGGTGAATCGGCCAGCGCCGGCATGCCTCTGTACGAGACTCGGTAGTAAGCACGCGCGCCGGGCAGGTAAGGCTGAGGATTCGTTTTCAGCTCAAAAGATATAGCGACGTTTCCGTCCGGCGACGTCACCGTCAGTGCTTCGGCGCCGAAAGCGGGCACCGCCGCGCCGCTGGCGAGAGCGACGAACATGAACATCCGGATGCAGGTTCGGTGCATGAATAATTCCTCCGGGAAAACAATTTGGCGCAAGACGAATCTTAAACCGATCATGCAAGAGTGCGCGTTGGAAATGCCCCTTGTTGCTCGCAGCCCTCGTCCTTACTGGCAGATTGATTTCATCTCGCGGCGCGCCTGCTCGAGTCGAGGAAATTCCTTCTCCGCCTCGCAGAACTGGCGCGTATGGACGACACGCCGGTGTCCGTTGTGCTGCACGGGGCATCGGACGTGCAGCATCTCGTGGAAGACGAGGTACTCAACCAGGAGGCGCGAGGCCCTGGGCGAATCGAGCAAGCGGCTGATGATGATCGTTCCATGCGCCGAATCGTAGTGGCCGAGGACGGTGCGGGAACGCGTCGGGCTCCAGCCGAGGCGCGGCGGGGCGACCTCATCGCGGAAGAAACGCCGATTCAGCTCGGCAAAGATTTCCTCCAAATCGTACTGCTGTCCCTTCGCCGGCAGCAACCGCTTGCGCCCGCGCTGGCGGCGAGCTTCTTCGATTTCTTGTCGCACGGCCGGTTTCATCACATAGGCCAGGTAGCATTCCCGAGCCTCGCGGGATGGCCGGCGGCGGAAGAGCTGCGCCAGCAGAATTTCCGCCAGCGCCTCGGTGACGATGGGCGGGGCTTTCTCCAGCATGTCGGAGATATGAACCACCGCGCAGTTGCCGCGCAGGTGGACGCTGCTCCGCAAGTTGGCGAAGGGGCGATAGGCCACGCGCCACGCGGGCGCCGGCCGCTTCAAGCCCAGCCGGCGAAAGACTCTCAGGAACAAGTCTTCCAGCGCCAGGGCGGGCTCGAGGGGAAGCGGGATTTGCTGGGGCCGAACTTCGAGGACGGGAGTCGTCAATAGCGGTCTCAGTTCTCGTCGATTTCGCCAGGCACTTTGGCTTTCCGCTGGCGCTTGCGCAGCTTCCTCTCTTCCTTCGTGCGCTTCTTCTCTTCCTTGACGCGCACCTTGGAGGCCTGCGCTTCGGCCTTCTCCTCGCGCTTCATCTGGCCGAACTTCTTTTCCTGCTCGCCGAGCGCTTTGCTGGCGCCGTCCATCGTGTCGGTCAACTGATCAATGGCATCGCGAAGCGCATCGCCATATTGGGAGATGTAATTATCGGGAGACTCTTGCGCGGCGCGCAATTGCGCCAGTTGCAGCGGGCCTCGCTCGAGCAGCGCCCGCAGGCCGCGCCGCATGTCTCCGGTTTGCTGGTATTGGAGCTCGATCCAGTTTTTCATTTCGTCGTTCAGCGCGATGTAATCAACCAGCATATCGTCCAGGTAGCCGGCGGTATCATAGCGGGGATCGGCCGGCTTCTTGCGATACTCGTCAAACTTGTCCAGGCGGGTTTGCAGCAGGTCGAGATAAACCACGATTCGCTCCGCCGGATCCTGTGCCTCGCGCAGCTTGTCCTGCTCCTCGTCGTTCAGGTTGGCTCCGGTCTGGCCGCAGAGCGGCAACCCGACGATGGCGGGTAGAACCAGCAAAAGCGAGAGCAGACGGAGAAGCCGGTTCATGCCTAAATCATCCGCAATGAGAAATGCGGTCGCCCGCGCCGGACGAACGAACTGCCCGACTTGCGCGGCGGCTCGGCCGGAAACAATGCCTTGAGAACTTCGTTCCTCAGGTCCTCGACTTCTTGCGCTACTTTTTCCACGGGAGCCCGCACCATGTAGGAGACGTGATGCTTGAGATCGTCGAGATAGCGCGCATCCTCACGCAGCGCGATGTCGAGCTCCTTGAATCCCGCCGGCTTCTTGTGAGCTTGCCGCCCCGAACCTTTCAGCGTCGTCCATGCGCCCTTCACCCGCTCCAGGTACGCCGTCAGGAGCTTTTCCGCCTCCTCGATATTCCCTTTATCGAAGGCGTCGGCGGCCTGGTAGAGTTTGAACCGGGACAGGCGGATTTGAATCTTAGCCTTCCGGACAGGGTTGGATTCCCGCTCGAGGCGCGCCTCGAGTTGGGCCTCGTTCTCGGCTCCCCGAACCGTCGGGGCAACGACGGCGGGAATTAGCACCGCGCCCATCAGCAGAGCTGCGGCCCAGCGTTTTGGATGAAAGCCCATCGTAAGGGATTATAGCTATTTTCGCAGCTCGCGACGAAGTGGTTTCAAGCGCTCCCGCGCCTGCCACTCCTGATCCGGGCTCCGCCCTTGCGACAATTCCAGAAAGCGCTCGTAGTTCTTGATGGCGTTCGGCAGATCGCGCAAGTGGTCGTAACAAGTGGCCAGGACAAAGAATACGAATGGTGGAGGATCAGGCGCCCGGGATAGCTGCTCGAACAACGGGACGGCCTCGGGGTAGCGCTCCTGCAAGTAGAAGCTAGATGCGAGACCCTGAGCTGCGTCGCGATTCTTCGCGTCAAGTTTGAGAGCCGCACGGAACTCGCTCTCCGCCTCCGCGAATTTTTCCTGGTCGAGCAATGTCTGTCCCAGCGCGCGATGCAGGTCGGATTCATGGGGCGAAGCGGTCGCGGCCTCTCGGTAATACTTCTCCGATTCGGCGAACTTCTTCAGCAGAGCGCAGACGTCTCCCAGCGCTGCCGCCACGCCCGGCGTCGAGGGTTTCGCCTGATAGACAGCTTGCAGATTTTCGAGAGCCTTCTCGTTGTTCCCTTCCTGGAGATTAATCCGCGCCAAGTGGAACCGCGTCTCGAAGTCCCCTGGTGTTGCCGCCAGGTATTTCTCGAAGTGCGTCGCGGCCTCCGGCGCCCGTTTCAATCCTTCCAAGGCGAGCGCGATGCCTAGTTCCGCTTGAGGAAGCTTGGGATCAGCTTCGGCGGCCTTCTGAAAGGAGACCAACGCGTTCTCATAATCCTTCTTCCCGAGGCGAAGCTGGCCGAGATCGAAGTGTGCGATGGCCAGGGACGGATCGAGCCTCAGCACATCCTCGAATTGTTTTTCAGCAGGGTCCGGCTGCCCGGCAAGGCTGAGCGCCCGGCCGTAATAGAGGTGGGCGCGCGTGTGTTCGGGTTTGAGCGCCACTGCTTTTTCGAGGTGCGCCAGCGACTCGGCGCTGCGTTTCATCTGGACCAACAGGATGCCAAGATTCAATTGGGTCTCGAAGAGGTCAGGCTGGAGTTCCAAGGATTTCTTGTAGGCGAGCACCGCTTCATCATCCTGATGCAGGCCGGTGTGGGCAAACGCCAGGTTGAACCACGCGGCGGCCATGCCCGGCTCTTTTTCGACGACCGCCTTCAGCGCCTGGACGGCTGAAGGGAGGTCGTTGCGATCGAGCGCCTCGCTGGCGGTCTTAAGCAAAGCGGGAACCTCGGCCGGACTGGCGGCCGTTTTCTGCTGCGGCTTCTCAGCCCAAAGTGGAACAGCCGCACCCAAAAAGAACCCTAGAGAGACGACGGCGAGAAGGTCAGCGCGACTTCGTTCGGGGAGCAAGCGGCTCGTCATGGTTGGAGAGGTATCGCGCCAGATACTTCCCAGTGTAGGAGCTGGGATGCTTGAGGATGACTTCCGGCCGGCCCGCCGCGACCACATATCCACCATCATCGCCCCCCTCGGGGCCAAGGTCAATGATCCAGTCGGCGGTTTTCAGGACGTCGAGGTTGTGCTCGATGATCAGAACGCTGCCGCCCGCCTCGATGAGCTTGCGGAAGGCCGCCAGCAATTTGCTGATGTCGTCGAAGTGCAGACCGGTGGTGGGCTCGTCGAAAAGGAAGAGGGTATTCTCGCTCGTCTGCTGCGCCAGATAGGCCCCCAGCCGCACGCGCTGCGCCTCGCCGCCGGAAAGCGTCGTCGCCGACTGTCCGAGACGCAGATAACCCAGGCCCACTTCCTCAAGCAAGCGAATCTTGTGCGTTATCTTGGGAACGCTAGAGAAAAACGTCAGCGCTTCCTTGACGGTCATCTGCAGGACGTCGTAAACATTCTTGCCCTTGTAACGAATGTCGAGCACGGTGGGTTTGAAGCGGCGGCCGCGGCATTCTTCGCAGATCAATTCCACGTCGGCGAGGAATTGCATCTCGACCGTCACCGTGCCATCGCCCTGGCAGGTCTCGCAGCGTCCGCCGGGAATGTTGAAGGAGAAGTGGCCGGGGGAGAAGTTGCGCTTCCGCGCTTCGGGGGTGGACGCAAACAGTTCGCGCACCGCGTCAAACGCCTTGATGTAGGTGATGGGATTGGAACGGGGCGTGCGGCCCAGCGGTGACTGGTCCACCAGCACCAGGTCGGCCACCTGCTGGTCGCCTTCGATACGCTCGTATTCGGCCCGCGGCGCTGCCACCCCGCGCCGCGACAATAGCGCGTTGTAGAGAACATCATGAACGAGCGTTGATTTTCCTGACCCCGATACGCCCGTGATGCACACCATCAAGCCGAGCGGAATGTCGACATCAATAGATTTCAGGTTATGTTGACGCGCTCCCCGGATGCGCAGCCACTTCTTGCCCGGCGTGCGGCGCTCGCTGGGGACAGGGATTTCGAGCTCGCCGGAGAGGTATCGTCCGGTCAGGGAATGCGCGTCCGCTTTGAGCCCCGCCAGATCGCCTTCATAAACCACGCGCCCGCCGTGCTCTCCGGCGCCTGGCCCCAGGTCCAGGATTTTGTCGGCGTGGCGCATCATTTCCGGGTCGTGTTCGACCACGAGTATCGTGTTGCCCAGGTCGCGCAGACTGCCAAGGATCTCGATCAGGCGATTCGTGTCGCGCGGGTGCAAACCGATGGAAGGTTCATCGAGCACGTAGAGCGCGCCGACCAGATTCGAACCGAGCGACGTCGCCAGTTGAATCCGCTGCGATTCGCCTCCCGACAGGGTGGAAGCCAGGCGGTCGAGCGTCAAGTACTCTAATCCGACTTTGTAGAGATACCTCAGGCGCGAGCGAATTTCCTCCAGCACCTTATCCGCGACTTTTGCCTGGAAGGGTGTTAGGCGAAGCTCATTGAAGAAGCGATAGGTTTCCTGGATGGACATCCGGCAGACATCGGTAATGGACTTGCCCTCGACGCGTACGTTCAGCGCCTCGCGGCGCACGCGGCCCCCCAGGCAGTCCGGGCAAAGTGCATAGCCACGGTAACGGCTGAGAAAAACGCGCACGTGCAGTTTGTATTTCTTCCGTTCCAGATATTCGAAGAAGCCACGAATGCCCTCAAACTCGTCGTCGCCATCAATGACCCAGCGGCGCTGCTCGGGCGTGAGCTTGTAGTAAGGAACATCAACCGGGACATCATGCGAGCGCGCCAGGCGGCGCATCTCGTTATAGAAGGTGCGGTAGCGCGGCTTCGTCCAGGGATCTACGGCGCCCTCGGAAAGGCTCTTGTTTTTGTCGGGGATCACCAGGTCGAGATCGAAATCAATCGTGTTCCCAAAACCCTGGCAGCGCGGGCACGCGCCATAGGGATTATTGAACGAGAAGAAGCTGGGCTCGGGTTCCTGAAAAACCGTCTGGCACTTCTTACACTCGAATCGCTCGTTAAAGCGAAGACGCAAAGGTGCGTCAGAGGAATCGGAGGAGACAAACTCCAGAATCGTCTCGCCGCTCTCGCGATAGCAGAGCTCGATGGAATCAATCAGGCGCTGGCGAACCTCCCCAGCCACCGCAAGGCGGTCCACCAGGATGTAAACCGGCCGCGCGAAATCAATTTCCAACAGCGACTCAGGCGTCGAGAATTCATAGACCTTGCCCTGCTGGTACAACCTGTTGAACCCGCTCTGCCGCAAAGAGGCCAGTCGAGGCTTGAGCGAGTCATCGGGGGGCATCGGCTGCGATGAGGCGCCGCCCCTCGGGTGGGCATGAGGCTCGGTAGCCGGAGCTGCCACCGCTACACGCTTGGCTCGGCCCTTGCGCGGGACGGGCGAGTGGCTCGCGACTCCGGCTGAAGACGACACCCCGGAGTTGAGTTGAAACAGCACATAGAACCGCCGCCCGGCGTCGAGCGCCAGTACGCGGTCGGCAATCTCATCCACATTGTCTTTCCGCACCACTTCGCCGCACTGCGGGCAGAACGTGACGCCCACGCGCGCGAAGAGCAGTCGAAGGTAGTCGTAGAGCTCCGTGGCCGTGGCCACCGTCGAGCGCGGGTTGCGGGTGGAGTTCTTCTGGCGGATGGCGACCGCCGGAGCGATGCCCTCGACTTCGTCCACGTCCGGCTTCTCCATGCGCTCCAGAAATTGCCGCGCGTAGGCAGAGAGCGATTCGATGTAACGGCGTTGTCCCTCGGCGTAGATCGTGTCGAAGGCCAGGCTTGATTTGCCCGAACCGGAAACGCCGGTGACAACCGTCAGGCGGTTGTGAGGAATCTGGCAGTCGATGTTTTTCAGGTTGTGGACCCGCGCCCCGCGCACCACGATGGCGTCGAGAAAGGCCGCTGGCGACCCCACCTGTCGAGCCGTGTTAATTCCCTTTTCGGTTGTGTCCAATGATCCGCTGCCCGGGTTTTGATTTCGACGCGTGCCTGCTGCCCCGGTTCCTGTAGATAGGTCCCCACGGGGCGCGCCGCCGCGTCCTGCCCAAACTTCTCATTATAAGCCGACCCTCGCGGCAATTCAAACTGCTCGGGGCGCACTCCGGAGCGGCTCGTGGTCTGGTCCAGAGGGCGAGCGCTTGAGGAAGAAGTCACCCTGAAACTCGAAAGTAGACAGCCGGGGTCCACGATGTGAGTGTGGCGCCTCTTGATCTTTTCCAGAGTTGACTTACGGCTTCGCATGTAGTATCTCAATCACTGGGCTTTGCCAAAAATCAAAAAAGTTCAAGAAGGGGAAGCGTCCGACCGTGTGCCTCACCAGCGCTTTTCCCTTTCGAAGTCGCTTCGACGCTTTCCCACGATTGACGCATGAGGTCGAAGCCGTAACACCGCACTGGAGCGTCTGAGAAGAGACGACGTTTCCCAGCCACGGCTCAATAACTGCACGGAGGTGCATCCATGGGACAGATTGCTACGGGGACGCGAGTGGCATTGGCATGTCTGTTGACTGCGGCAGGGTTGTGGGCGCAGCAAACCGAGCCGGCAAGCGCGGCGTCGGGCATCCCCTCAACCGCAGTGGGCTCCTTTCCACGCCTGGTCAGGTTCAGCGGGACGCTGCCGGAACGCCGT
>CAZTHM010000142.1:0-8865 GCA_964613505.1 uncultured Acidobacteriota bacterium
TTGAGCGTGCGGATCACGTCGCCCTGCCTCAGCCCGCCCTTGTCCGCCGGCCCGCCGGGCTCGACCTGGTTGATCAAAACACCGGAGAGGTCGGGAACTTTGAACTGCCGCGCCAAGGCAGGGTTCAGGTCTCCTGCATTCAGGCCCAGATATCCGCGCGCGACTTTGCCGGTCTTGATCAAGCTCTCCATGGTGTTCTTGACGAGGTTGGAGGGGATGGCAAATCCCACTCCCGTCCAGCCGCCCTGCCCGCCCGGTCCCTGGTTGGGGCTGAGGATGGCGGTGTTGATGCCGACGACTTGCCCACGCACATTGATCAGCGGGCCGCCGGAATTGCCGTGGTTGATGGCGGCGTCGGTCTGGATGAAATCTTCGTACTGCTCGATGCCCAGACCCGACCGTCCCACGGCGCTCACGCTGCCGCGCGTGACGGTAAAGTTCAGGCCAAAGGGGTTCCCAAACGCCATCACCACCGCACCCACGCGCAACGTCGAAGAATCGCCCCAGGGAACGGTGGGCAGGTTCTTGCCCTCAATCTTCACCACCGCGATATCGGAGCGCGGGTCCGCTCCCACCAGCTTGGCCTTGAAGACACGCTTATCCGACAGCATGACTTCGATTTCGCTGGCGCGGGCAATGACGTGGTTGTTGGTCACAATGTAGCCTTCCGGCGAAACGATGACGCCGCTTCCCAGCGCGTGTTCCCGTTGCTCGCGGGGAATGCCCATTTGCGGACCGAACATGTCGCCGAAGAATTGCCGGAAGAATGGGTCCATGAAGAAAGGCGACTGCTGCACCTTGATGATCTGGGTGGTGCGAATGTTGGCCACCGCCGGCGTGACGGCCTGCGCGATGCGCTCGAAAGCGCGGTTCTGTTTTTCCAGTGCGTCGATTTCCGGCCCGTCCAGCCCCTGGCTGTCCGCCAATGCGAACTCGGTAAATCTGCCGTGACCCAGATAAAGAACTCCCGCCAACGCCAGACAAAACAGGCCAATCAGCGTCAGGCTTAGTCCCAATAGGTTATCTCGTAGAAATTGTTTCGCTGCGCGCTGCGTCATCGCATTCCTCCCTGAACCTCGCTCCGGCCCGGTTTCTTCCAAAGCAAAGTCCGTAGGTGCAACCCGTCAGGGTGCAATCTTGATTCTATCGGGTTTGCCGCGAGACGGGAACCAGAACGGGAACAAACCGCGCCAGGTCAACCTCCGGGCCCAGGCAGGTTTACATTCGCGGGGGATAACTCAGGTGTGTGATTTGAAAACTTCGACCAAGGCGTCAACCACGTGGGGGTCGTATCGGCCTTGCTCTGCGCCTTTGCGGAGCTCACTGAAAGCCACGCGTGCGTCCCAAGCTTCGCGGTAAGGACGCCAGGAGGTCAAGGCATTGTATGCTTCCGCGACGGCCGTGATGCGTGCCCCGATGGGAATCTCTTCTCCCTTGAGTTTATGGGGGTAGCCCGTGCCGTTCCACATTTCATGATGGTGCAGGACGACTTCGTGCAGCCGGGGGTCGACATAGCCCAGGCGCTTTAAGGTGGCGACGCTCCCCGCGGGGTATTTCTCGAGCAGTTTTACCTCGGCGTCCGTCAAACTGCCGGCGCGGTTGAGAATGTGGTGGGACACCGCTTCCTTGCCCAAATCCTGAGTGTATCCCGCCAGCAGGATTGTCGCCTTCAGGTCGTCGGTCAGGTTCAGGTTATCGGCGAGCGCGTAGGAAAGCAGTGCCACGCCACGGCTGTGGCCGACCGAGCCATCCAGGGCTTCAACCGAAAGGACCAGTTCTTCCGGGACTTCGATGAGCGCCTGCATGGCAAGATACTTCTCCGCCAGCCGCGGGGGAATGACGGCTGGATCGCGCCAGCGGTCTTTTATGCCGGTCACTTCGTACACGGTCACGCGGCGGAGTTTTCCTTTGAGCTGAATCTTCTCGTATTCATCTTTCTTGATATTGGCGTCTGCGTAGGCGAGCTTGATCTCCGTCGACTCCGGGTCCAGCGCCAGGGCGCGCTCGAAATAGCGGATGGCGGAGGTCGCGTCGTGCAACTGGAAGTTGGCCTTCCCCAACTCGTAGAGCACTTTGGCGCTTTCGCCCTCGCGGGCCATTTCTTCTTCCAGCACCGCAATGCGTTCCAGCGCCTCGTTGTCGGCCTTGCGGCCGAAGCCGGCGTTCCGCAGCCGGAGGGCGGTGATGAAAGGGTCCACCGCCTTAAACGTCGGCTCGTCGATGTAAACCTTGTCCGGCTGGCATATTTCCTCGAGGCGCTTGGCGACGTTCACACGGTCTCCGAGTGCGCTGTAAGCCTGACGGCGCACACCCAGCATTCCCACGATGGTGCTTCCGGTGGCGATGCCGATCCGGAGTCGCCAGGGCAGGTTCACACTCCTAACCTTGTCCTGCATTTTCAAGCCGGCAAGGACGGCCAGGAGCGCGTGCCGGTCGTAGGCCACGGGAGCGCCGAACTCCACCATGACACCGTCTCCCATGTATTTGTCGATGTGTCCACGGAAAAGATCGAGGACGGGCTCAATGTGACCGAGGAAAGCGTTGAGTTCTTCCAAGACCACATCGGGACGGTTCTTGTCCGAATAAGACGTAAAGTTGGTGAGGTCGGTGAACATGATGCTGATTTCACGTTTTTCATAGCGCAGCTTCCCCTCGGTGGCGAGCTTGGCCACGACGGGATCCATCGTGGCGTAGAGGGTCTTTTCCACTTTTTCCTTCATTTCCTCCATGACGCGGCTGCGTTTGAGCTCCCCCAGTAGTTGCCGCGTCTCTTCAAATCCCTTCATCAGCTTCTCATGCAGCGAGCCCACGGCGGCGCTGGATAGAATGAGGAAGCCGCCCCAGGTGCAAACCAGGAGGAGCGCCGAAACGGGGCTGCCTTCCACCCTGAAAGATTGCGGATAAAAATAGGCAATCAAGATCATGAATAATATCGAGAGCGCGGCCCCCAAGGCCGCCTTGCGTTTCCCCAGAAAATAAGCAGCCGCCAGCACGGGCAGGTAAAAGAAATTCAGGAAGGCAGTGCGGTTCTGGGGAAAGAGATAAAAAACTGCTACAACCAATGCGGCGATGAGCGTTACAAAAACCGGCTCGAGGTTCCGGGCAAAGGTTTCACGCAGCCGGTCGGGCCAGGTTCCAGTTAGGACGGTCGGAACGTCGAGGGAATTGCCTTCGGGCCGTTGATGATCTGAGTCGCTCATGGGCGTCGCGGCCTCCCAGGAAGATGCACTGAGCGCGCCAGAGGCGTACTATAGGCTGACTGAAGACCAGGGGCAAGCGACTTTTGATTCTTCCAAATCCCGGCCCCACCGTGGGGGCGTCCGGCACCACCCACCGGGGCACGCTCCACCCCAAGCTGAACGAAACCGTCGCCTTCCAGGTGAACTATCATCAAAAAAGCAAATGAGAACGGTGGGTCTACCGTCGCTTGCCGAACTTCGAAAACGAGGTCCAGCCTTCGTGGCGGGCAAAAACATAAAGCCGAAGCTCGTAGGTACGCTTGTTTTCCGCCGTTACCGAAATTGTCTGCGCCGGTTTTCGGCCCGGGAGTTCGTCCACACACACGACGAGGCGGGTTCCGTCGTGGAGGAACCTGTCCAAGCGCGGTTGGAGCTTTTGGATCGCGTAGCGGGTCATATAGACGGTGACGACATCGGCGGGGCTGAGGTCCTGCTCTAAGATGTCGCCTTGGATGATTTGCACCTGCTCGCTCAGCCCCAGCCGGTCGATTCTTTCCAGCGACTGCTTCGCGCGGCGCGGGTCGAGCTCGATGCCGACCGCCCGCGCGCCGAATTTTTGCGCCGCCATGATTACAATTCGGCCGTCGCCGCTGCCCAGGTCGTAAACCCTCTCACCCGGGCGGACGTGCGCCAACTCCAGCATCTTCTCGACGACGGGAAGTGGCGTTCCCTCCCAATCACTGAGAGATCGAGCACTCAGGCGCTCCGCCTGGGCGGGACTGAGCGGCCCAAGGTCCACCTCCTGAGACACCGAGTTCCCTGCCGCGCCTAGCCACAGCACCGCCAGCAATCCCATGCGCGGTCCGAGTTGAAGGACCGTTCTGGTTGGGACGGCAAGACTCATAGAGGACCTCGAGGGTTGGCTTGCCGTCGGGAAACGCGCCGCGGCAAAGCGGAAAGGCTACAGTTTGGGCCGAGTGACACTGACGATCTGAGCGGTGAACAACTGCCCGCTCACCGTCCGGCTGTTGAGGTCATAATGGACTGGATAGCCGCCGTGGTCATTGATGTTGTTGGCCAGGATGGCGCCGAAAAATGTCCCGCTCGACCCCGCTCCGCCCAGACTCGCATCGCCGTTCGGGGCGTTAATCATGGCGCTCAGTTGGGCCTGGCCGGAGAGACTGACGGCCGTCCCGGTCCCCATCACATTCATCCGGAGGAAATCCGGCGATGGCACCCCGGGCGTCGAGGGGTTGTAATTCATATTGGCCTGGCCCGTCATGTCGATGGAATTCCGGACATCAAAGACGAAAGCCGTGGCATTGGCGCTGGTAGGGCTCGGAGGGGTCGGACTGTAACTTGGCGTGGAACCCATCGACCCACTCCCGGGCTCTGCCGGCGCCTGATAGGTCGTGTTGAGGGCGCCGTTCGTCCCCACCGTGATGCTGTTAGCGGCGATGTAGATGGGATTGCTCACGGGGGTCACCGGCCCGATGATGTTGATCGTTCCCGGGTTCGACGAGTTGGCCGCGACGTCGCCCAGACGGTAGGGGTCGACCGAAGTCCCACTGCCAGAGAGAATCGTGCAGGTGTAATTCTCGTAGCTATTCGTCCGAGTGCCCTTGGACGTGGACGTGTCAACCGTAAACTTCACGAGGTATCCCGAGGCGCCAGCCGGACAGGCTGTCGCCGGCCCGCCGCCCGCTGCGGTCGCCCCGGGCGGTAAAGGGGGCGGGGCAGTCTGCCTAGTGTAAACGTTGGCGACTTTCGACACCGAGCCGCCTGAGCTCGCGGGCGTGGTCGAAGGAGTCGTCGTCGGATAACCCCAACCGGACATGTCAATACTGGGGGGCGAGGGAACCGCCGGACCCGGAAGCACCGAGCCGACGACGCCCGCGGCGGACCCCTGGAATCCGGTGTTGCAACTCGAGGTGGAACTCTGATTCGCGTAGGTGACGTTTCCCCCGATCGTATTCGCACTCCCGTTGACCGTCACGCCGCCATTCGAGCCAACCCCGGCTCCCGTTAACTGGGCGTTGGTGCCGCTGGTCCCTGCGGTCACGCAGGCATTGGGCGACGCCCCGCCGTAATTTCCTGCCGTGGAGTTATAGCTGTCCGTACAGACACCCCCACTCAGGGTGACGTTGCACAGGCCGTAGAGCGCGTTGCCGAAAAACGGCAGGAACATCGGCGAAATCGTCGCCACGACTTGCACCGTGGGGAGAGCGACACCGCCGCCGATGTTGCTGTTCCAGGTTCCCGTTGAGGTTACCTGCCAGACCTCGAAAGGCTGGCGGCAAATCCCGTTGCTCGACAGAGCGTCAGAGCACCCCGTCGCTGGAACCCCAAAGAAAGCGTTGTTGACCGTGTGATATTCCAGCAGAGTTGCGGTGACGGTGTAATTCCCGGTTCCTCCCACCCCGTCGCTGATCGCTTGATTGTTCATGGCGGCCACCCAGTTCGTGACCACATTGACCCCTCCGGTCGCTGCCGAAGGCGGAAAAAGGCTCGAGCCGCTGCTGGTTTCCAGCACGACGTTCCCGGTGGAACTGCAACTGGACGTGCAGGTCACCGGCGTGCTGTTGCTGAAGTAAAGATTGACCGGATTAAGCGCATAAGTAGAGGCTGCGTAATAAGTCGTCGAGGTTGCAGGAGGAACGGGAGAGTAGCTGCTACTGTTGAAGAAATTCAGCGCCCGCTGGACGCCCGCCAGAGCAATGTATTCAGCCTGCGTCCCAACCCGGTAGTTGTAACTCGCCAGCGTCTCGGAGCGCGCGCTGAAGACCATGGCGGCGGCCAGAGTCGTCAACACCAGGATGGCCAGCAGCACCAGGATCAGTGCGACGCCCGAATCACGGCTTTGGGGCTTGGGCCCACTTCTCATTCCCATAGAGGTTCAACTCTCGTTGAAATCCGGCTGGATCTCCAAGGCTGCCTACGGCAACGGCAACTTGTTCCCCGTGCTGGGATCGAGCGGCACGGAGGGCAGATAAAGCGACCCACCATTCTGGGCGACCCGCAACGCGTTGTTGATGTTCTTAGGCACAATATGCGTTTGCAGGCGCTGAATTCTGAAGGTCCCTGATTCGGGGTCTTTCTGAGACTGCTGCACCGTCAGAGTGATCCGCACATCCAGAACGAAACTTTGAAAGAAGGGCGTGGGCGGAGTTGTGGTGTTGTCCATCGCCCCGTAACTATTCATCTTGAACCAGATGGCCGGCGTGCCGTCGGAGTTGAGCACCGGCTGGACATAAGAGGTTGACGCGCCGTAGTTAATCGCGGCGTTCACCGCTGTGGTGCCCGTGGTGGAAGTTTCGTCAGGGGCGGTAAGGACGGTCCAATCCGCCGGCGCCGTAGTGCCGGGAAGCGCCGGGCAAGTCCCCTGGATGTTGCCGACCAGGGGAGAGACCGTGGCGCCATCGAGGGCCGCCGCCTTGCTGGCGGGAATTCGAAAGAAACCATTCGTCGAGTCGGCCAGCTTGGTCACAAACCGCGTGAGGACGAAAGGTCCCGCCGTACAAGTCCCTGTGCAGGCGTCGATGTAGCTTCCCAGTGTCGAGCCGGGACATTGCAGCCGGTACTCACCGTAGTAAAGATCCCCGCTGTCCATAATGTCGCCGAAGAACTGAAGTTTGTTGTCCGCGACGCCCAGCCCGTTTCCCGCCACGCGATTGTCGTAAATGATGCCATTCGGATAAGGGTAATTGCGCGTGAAGATGGGCTCACCGGCAGCATGACTATTGGTGATCACCAGGGGGACGGCGGTCGCGGTCATGGCCGTGGTGCCGTAGCTGGTGTCGGCGTTAACGGCCACTTCCTCCTGGTTGCACACGGCCGGAGTCCCCGCGCAGTTGTTCCCGATCACCAAGCGGCTGCCGTAGAAAATCCCTTTGGTGGCGGGGGAGGAACCGGCAGAGATTGGGAAACTGACGAGGGGCGCGCCGGGATTGGTGTTCCCGCTCCCTCCCACGGTCTTGTGGGTCGCGAAGGGAGGGTTGTATCCGGCCTGGTTGAGCTCCTGGGTCATGACTTCAAACGCGCTTCGGCCTCCTTGGCTGACTTCCGCCAGCAATTGCTGGCTGCGGTAGCGCCTCTGGTTGGTGCTCAGGAACTGAACCACGATGGCCATCAGGAGCGTAATGATCGCCACGCTCACCAGCATTTCGAGCAGGGAGAATCCTTCCTGGCTGCTGCGAATGCTCCTGTGCCGGACGGACTGTTTCTGCAATGCGTCTCCTATTGGGACTTCAATGTGGTGAGAGAGACCCAAGGTTTCGCGCCGCCGGCCTGGACCGCGTTCCGCGCGTAGACCACTACGGTGATTTGTTTCAGGCCGGTGACGCCGCTGACCGTTGTGATCTTCCAACGGCGCACGTATCCGAAACCTCCCGCGATCGCCGCGGCGCACGCGCCGGAAAGCGGCTGGGCGTTGCTATCGAGGAAGTCTACGTAGCCGACATTCGCGGACCCCGCTGCGGGGCAGGCCGTGATCTCCACCAGGTCGGTGGAAGCGTTGGGAGTGATGCCGATGGCCCAGCCCGTGTCGGTAATCAGCGTGGTGTTGGTGGTTGTGTCGCTGTAACCTAGCCGCACCAACTGCTCGATCTTCTCTTGCGCCTGGGCGGTCAGGCGGGTGGTTTCAGTGCCCTGGTTTTTGTTGGCAACCATGGACGAGAAGACGACCGCGCCCACTGAGGCCATGGCGATGAACGCGACGAGCACTGCCATCATGGTTTCGACCAGGGTCACGCCGCGGCTAGCTTTTTGGAATTCCATATTCAGGCCCCCGAGGTTCCTCAACCCAACACCCCTATCGAGACGACCAGGCGCTGGTCGAGGGGTTCCATTGATAAACTGCAATTCGCCCGCCCACGGAAACCACCACGGCATCCGTGAGGTTCACCCGGCTGGTGACATAGATCGCGGTCCCGCCATTCGAAAGGGGATTTCCGCTGTTGTTCACCGGCATGCCGCGGGTGTTGAAGTAGAAGACCGTTGCCGCGGCTCCTCCCGTGATGGTGCCGGGGTAGGAGGTGGTTCCGCCGGGATTCGTGGTAGTGAATGAGTCCCCGTAGCTGACCACCTGCCGGCCGGCTTCGATGCCATTCGTGCGCGGCTGATAACCCGATGTGCAGTTGGAGTCGGTGGCGGCCGGCGTGTTCCCGCACAGCCGTTCCATCGTGAAACTGTTGGGTGTCGTGGAAGTCTCGATATTGAGACGGTAAGGAGTGTTCTGAGAAGTGGCACGAAACCGCGTGACGTTCAATTGCGAGGCCACCGCCGCCGCATCCGCGTGCAGCCGGTAGCCCTTGACCGCCGTCAGCGCCTGGGGAATCGTGAACGCCGTGACGATCGCCATGATCAGCACTACAACGAGTAACTCCAGTATCGTGAATCCGGAGTCGCCCCGGCGCCTCAGGCTGCGCCTCCCACTTTGGAACGGTTGCGAAACAGCCTCCCCGCTTGCCGACTCGAATCCTTGCGCTTGGATCGTCAACCCCGTCCGGGCGCTTGGGCCCGAGTATGCCGTAGGTGCGTCTTTCACTAACCGCATACTCTAAAACAGTTTCGGTTCTGGTTCAAGTATTCCCTCGGCCCTTTTTTCTCTTGACAAACCTAGGCAAATGTGATAGGCTCAGTCGTTCTTTCTTGAGAGGCTACATACTCGGGACTCGGGACTCGGGAC
>CAZTHM010000143.1:0-6595 GCA_964613505.1 uncultured Acidobacteriota bacterium
CCGTAGCGCTCGTAGCGCCGGCATCTTGCCGGCTCCGTGTAGCGCCGGCATCTTGCCGGCTCTGTGTAGCGCCGGCATCTTGCCGGCCGTTTCCTGCCGCCGGGACGGCGGCGCTACAAGCGGCGCTACGAGGGGCGCTACGAACCCACACCCACTTCCAATCCTTGAGTCCGGCCTTGGATGGATTCGCGAGGACGTAGGCAACGATTTTTTCCAACTCCTGGGCATCCCGAACCAGATGGTCGTAATACTCTCGTTCCCAGAAATGGCCAGTCGTGCCAAGAATTTTGTTGGCCTCTTTGGAACTAAACGACTTCCAACTGTGGAGGATATCTTTCAAGCTGTACGGAGGGCGAGGCTGGAAGACCACGTGGACGTGGTTGGGCATCACGCATCCGGCCACCATCCCATAGCGCTCGCCCTCGAAGTGTTGCAGGGCTCTCGCAACCAATTCCGCAATTTCGGGCCGCGCCAGGTGACAGGCCCCGTACCCTTCATCCAGTGCAGCCTCAATGCGCCAGTGAATGTCAGCCAGGCGCTTTTTCTCCGGTGCTGTGAGTTCTCGGCCGAGTTGGTGCGCGGTTGTGACGATGTCCCTGCGCTCGAACTCCAGCGAATCAACCAACGTTTGGGGGAGAGAATCGCTGAGGCGGAAAGTAACGGAGTAGGTCCCGCCCTCCATTTCCCAGTGGGGGAGATATCCGCGGCCTCGGATGGCCACGTCTCCGTAAGTGAACGGCCGCACGGCAACGCCGGCGTCCTCGCCGGCTTTCTCTCCACTTGCCGCCGAGACGGCGGCGTTACGTTCCCGGCCCGCCCCCGTAACGCCGGCATCCTGCCGGCCCGGTGCCGCCGAGACGGCGGCGTTACGAACCAAAACCGCGATGGCCGTGCCCACCTGAATTCCTTCGCGATTAAACTCGGTCGAAAACACGCTTGGGTCGGGGTCTCCCTCCGGCGTCAGCTTGCCGGTTTTGTATTTATCCCCATTCAGGCAGTCAATCCAGATGCGGTCAAAGGCTTCCAAGTATTTTTCCCGCATTCCTGTGAATGAAAGACCGTCAAGCCATGAGTAGTTCGAAATCAAACAGACCACACCTTTGCCGGTGTTCTCTACAATGCGCCTCTCCGCCATGCGGAAGAAGCGCACGTACAAGTCATTCAAGCCCTGGCCTTGCGGCGCGGGCGCGTGCTTGGTGGTGCGATAGGCTTCGGAAAGATCGCGCTCCTCCTCCATCCTGGCGATACCCGCGAAGCTGTTGTAGGGCGGGTTGCCCAGTATCACGAGAATGGGCACCTCGCGCTTGACGTGCTCTGCGGCATCGCGTTCCTCCTCCAACTCCGAAAAGATGAGGCGTTGCTTGGGGCCTTTGGGCGGCTCCCAGCCGGTGAGAGCGTTGGTGAGATAAACGCCAACGCGTTCCGCTGTAGCGCCGCCGTCCCGGCGGCCTTGCCGGCTGGAAGCCGGCGCTACGGCGGCGGTACGAAGCGGCGCGCCGAGGTTCTGCAAGAGCAAGCCAAGTTGCAGGTGAGACACAACAAACGGCGCGGGAAGAATCTCGAATCCGAAAATGCGCTTCTGCGCGGCTTCCTTCAGGTCGCTGGCAAGCAGGGCGTCTTCGCCGCGCTCTTTGAGCGTGCGATGGATGCGGTCCAGAACTTCGACGAGATACGATCCCGTGCCGCAGCAAGGGTCAAGAACGTAAACGTTCTTGTCCGCGAGGCCCAGCGGCAGCCTCAACTCCTGGCGCAGGACGGTGTCGACACGCTCCACCATGTACTTGACGATTTCCGGCGGCGTGTACCAGACGCCCAGTTCCTTGCGCAGCTCGGGGTCAAAGGCTTCGAGGAATGGCTCGTAGAAATACTGCACCGCGTGGGATTCCTGGAACTTATCGAAAAACGTGCGCCGGTCAACGCGGTTCAGCACGAGTGCTGCCCAGTCCAGAACCTCAGTGAGCTTGAGGGCTTCGAGTTCTTGAGGGTCGGCAACCAGGTGGAAGAGTTTTGAGATCATCGGCACGCGGAGATAGCGGGCCGTCTCGTACCAGTTGAAGCGGCCAGTAGCGCCAGCGTCTCGCTGGCCTGCCGCCGGGACGGCGGCGTTACGTGGCGGTGTAGCGCCGGCATCCTGCCGGCCCGTGTTGGCCGCCGGGACGGCGGCGTTACGTGGCGGGTGTTGCTTGGCCCACAACACCCAAGCGGAAAAGACCCCATAAAAAAGCGTTTGGACCAGCGAGGAACGGAAGAAGTGCTCGCCTTTCTCGCCCTCGAATTTCAACCCCAAAGCCTCTTCCAGCGCAGAGCGAACGGTTGCTAACGCAGGCAGTTCCACACCCTCAATGCGCGCTCTGGCGTCGCGGGCATAGGAAGCCAGGAACCACGCCACATCTTCCGGCGCGGCCAGTGACGCGGCGTGCCGCATGACGCGCAGTAGGTATTCCTCGAACCTTGCGCCGATCTTGTCGGCAAGGCTGCGCGGGTGAACTGCGGCGGCCCAAAACGCTTTCTCGCTTTCGGCAAGGCGGAAGGATTCGAGCTTAGCGGGCTTGCCCTCAGCGTCCTGGCCGACCAGAACGAAGTCGCGATAGTTCGTGACCAGGACTTGCCGGTACTTGCCCCAATAGCGGGAAACCTGCTCGCCGTCGGCGGTAGTCCAGGCATCGTCCTTTGTGGACTTGACTTCAATGACGCCTCGCGCCGGCGGCTGGCCGGGAAGAGGCTCGGCGTCGGATGGCTTCTGGAATTGCTCGGCGGTAAACAAGCCTCCATCTGGTAGGCCAGCGCCACGGTTGGCAAGGGTGATGACGCAGCGGACCCGCGGCTTGAGCCGCTTGCCCACTTCGTTGAGAAGATTCGAGAGCGCGGGATAGTATGAAGTTTCCTTGACGCCAGCGCCTAAGGATCGGATGTCGCGAAGTTCGCGGAGGTAGGCTTCGAGCGGCGTCATCTCAGGGACTCTCCGTTCCCGCAACCGGGGAGTTCCGGGCCCGCGTCTTTGGCTTCGCTGTGTCCGAGTGTAAGCGGGCCGTGTTTCGCCGCACGGGAGATAACAAAATCGGGAGCCCCGCATTCAACCTGCTTGGGCTCGTTTGTGGCGGTTACTCCAGAGGCCAACGACTCAACGAAAGCCTTCAGCGCGGGCCGGTGAGTGGGCTCTGTCGCGTTCCCGGCTTGCAGCTCGCGCTCGATCGGTCGGCGATACACGTCAATCGGGTTAGGTCCCATGGATCTTTGCGAGGAAAACTCCGTTTCGGTTCGAGCGAATAGTTACCACAAGGGAACCGTGGGGGCAATCCTTATCCCGGCGGGGGAGTGTGTCAGTTTCACGTAGCGCCCCGGCACTGTCGGCTGGTTTGAATCTCCATAGACGAACAAAAGGCGAAAGGCGGAAGCCTCCCCTCGCGAGTGCCTCTGGCCATTTTCCAGGCGAACGACCTATCACGGAATTCAGGTCGCGGGGCGCAGCCGGCCGTAAGCGGCGAGAGTTTCCAGAAGTTTGTCCACGCTGAAGCCGACCTCGCGGTAAAGCGTGACCAGGTCGCGCTCGCGGTCCTCGGGGGAAAGCGGAATGAACTTCTCGGCGGGAATGTAGAACGGGTTGTCGCGCACCAGCGTGTCCTGCACGATGAGGTGACGGTGCACGGCGATGGCGGAGAAGAGATAGCGCGGATCGAACTGGTCGAGATCGTACTGGCAGAGCGCCACGCTGGCGTAGTGCTTGACCTGATAGTTCAGGAGCGCATGAAATTCGAAGAAGTCGGGCATGGGAAACCCGGCAGGTTCCGGCCAGATGCCTTCTTCAAGCCAGCGCACCGCCGGCGCGTGAGCACGCTCTCCCTCGATGAAGAGCTGCTGGACCATCTCGCGCAGAGTGGCAAAGTCGCGCGGGCCTTCACAGACGCGTAAAGTGCCGGCGCTCAGAAAGCGCTCGAGGTCAGCAACCTGTCCACGGAGGCAGCCCAGCATATCCTGGTGATAGTCGTGCGGCGCCAGGTAGTGGCATAGATCGCCGTGCGGGAGCCCTTCGGCGAGGAAGGAAGCAAAACGATAAGCCCTCGGTCGCCCACGATAGAGCACGGCCACGTGCTCGTGACGAACCAGCGGAAGGCTGCCTTCAAGTCGCGTGAGAATCGGCAAGGTCAAGGAAAACTCCGGCGAGGGAAAGCAGATTGAGTCCAACGGAAAGAAAAAGGCGAATCGTTGGGTTTGCGCCGATAACATGATTCCCGGCTTGCGGCGGTGTTGCTTGAGCTGCTACGTCCCGCGCAGGCGCTCGGCGCGCGCCACGCGGTCCACGGCAATCGTGTAGGCAGCCTCGCGCAACGAGATCTTCCCCAGCGAGGCCATTTCGGCCACCTGCCGGTAGGAGCGAAGGAGCATCTTGGCCATGTCCGCGTTGACCCGGTCTTCCTCCCAGAAAACCTGCTGCAAGTTTTGGGCCCATTCGAAATAGGAAACCGTCACTCCGCCCGCGTTCGTCAAGACATCCGGAAGAATGTGCACACCGCGCCGGTTCAAGATTTCGTCAGCCTCGGGGGTCGTCGGAAGATTCGCCGCTTCGGCGATCACCCGGGCGCGCACTTTGGACGCGTTCTCTTTCGTGATGACGCACTGCAGCGCGGCGGGAATGAGAATATCACAATCAACCCTCAGCAGGTCCTCGTTCGAAATCGCCTCGCCGCCGGCAAACCCCGGCACGGCATGAGTAGTGCGCACATGATCGAGGAGGGCCTTCACGTCCAGCCCCTGTGGGTTGAAAACTCCCCCGTTGACGTCCGACACGGCGATGATTTTCGCCCCCGCCTCAGAAAAGAACTTCGCCGCGAATGACCCGACGTTGCCGAACCCCTGGATGGCCACTCGCGCTCCCGCCATGGGCAGGCGAAGGTCTTTCAGCAAAGCCTCGGTCACGCAGTAGACGCCGCGCCCCGTGGCTGCCTCGCGCCCCAGCGATCCGCCCAACTCCACCGGCTTGCCCGTCACGCAAGCCGGCGTGTACCCGTGGTAAGCGCTGTATTCGTCAAAGATCCAGGCCATCACCTGGGCGTTGGTGTTCATGTCCGGCGCCGGTATGTCGCGGTAAGGACCGAGCAGCAGGTGGATGCGTCGGATATAGCCGCGCGTCAGGCGCTGGAGTTCCGTCGCGGAGAGTTCCTTCGGGTCCACATTGATCCCACCCTTGGCGCCCCCGAAAGGGAGGTTGATCAGGGCGGTCTTCCAGGTCATGGCGGCGGCGAGCGCCCGCACTTCGTTCAGCCCCGTCGAGGGGTGAAAGCGAATTCCGCCCTTGGCCGGCCCTCGGACCCCGCTGTGTTGCACGCGATAGCCTACGAAAACGCGCAGCGACCCGTTGTCCATGCGCAGCGGGATCTCCACGCGCACTTCCCGGAAGGGCATGTTCAGCAAGGTGCGCATTTCGCTGTCCAGGCCGAGGCGGTCGGCCGCCGTCAAAACGTTGTGAACAACGATTTCCCTTGGATCTTCGTGATCTTGCGGCGTGGGAGCTTCCACCCTGGTTCATCCTTTCCGGAAGTCAGCGGGTTACAGAAGGTCGTAATGGAATTCGCCCAGCAGACAGATTATCTGTTCCTGGAATAACCAGTGTCAAGGCAATGCCAATCAGTGGGAATGGTGACTCACGACACGTCAGTTTCAGGTCTTCGTCAATTTCACGACCCATTGAGACCCACGCGCTTGAGCAGATTTACTGCGTGTGATAACGCTCGATAAATTTTCTTTATGCAATCCATAAAGAAAACTGTGCATTGTGGCGCAGCTTGACGATCGTGCGATGCGACTCTGGACAATCTCGGCGGGCAGGCCTCCAATCCAACTTGTTGCCCATCAGTATGTTACAACCCGCCATGGTCGTGAGCGTTTGGCTTGAGATTTGCAAATAGCCAATTGAGAGGACGGGTGTATGCCCATGCAGGATGCCCGAGCGGTGGCGTTTGAAATCGCAACGTACATTTGTCCGAAAAGCCAAACGCCCGTGCCCCTGTTGGCATCCCGTCCCTTGGCGTTCGTCCATTGGCCGGTGGTAGTGAAGAACTGCGCCAGTTGCGGGATGGATCATGTGCTCGAACTCTCCGATGTTCAGCACCCGCCCGTCTATGGTTATGAGTGATCCGCCGGCGATGAAGTGGACGCGCGCCGGATTGTGTGATTGGGGGAGGAAGGGGGAACCGAATGCCGGAGACCGCTGCGATCATTGACGGAGTGTTGTCGGGTTGGAAGGAGCGCCGGGAGAACCTCATCCCAGCCCTGGAAGAAATCCAAAGTCAATTCCATTACCTGCCTGAGGAAGCTCTGCGGACCGTCTCGCGGCGGTTCAGGGTTCCTCTCACTCAGGTCTATCACGTCGCCACTTTCTACAATTCTTTCAGCCTCGAGCCCAGGGGTCGTCACCAGGTGCGGGTGTGTCTGGGCACGGCCTGTCACGTGCGCGGCGCCCAGCGGGTTATGGACAAGGTTCTGCGCGAATTGGATCTGCCGGCGGGCGGTACGACTTCCGATTTCGAGTTCAGTGTCGAGCCGGTCCGTTGTCTTGGTTGTTGCGCGCTGGCTCCCGTCGTCCGTGTTGACCAGCGAA
>CAZTHM010000143.1:6605-8833 GCA_964613505.1 uncultured Acidobacteriota bacterium
GCCACCTCGCACAGAGCAGGGTTCCGAAGATCTTGAAGGCCTATCGCACTCCTGTTTTGGCTGCCGCCTAGATCTATGAACCCTCTTCGAACCCCGATCGCAACTCTCACTGACCTGCGCCGCGCTGCTTCTCGCGGCCGCAAGACTCTCCTCCCAAGACAACCCAAGATTCTGGTTGGAATGGCGACCTGTGGTCTGGCCACCGGGGCCGACGAGGTTTACGAAGCCGTTCTCGACGAAGTGAAGCGCCTCAAACTCCCTTATCTGGTTACCGCGACAGGCTGCATCGGCTGGTGCTGCGAAGAGCCGCTGGTGGACGTCTGCCTCCCGGGAAAGCCCCGCGTTACTTACGGCCATATGGACGCGCGCAAGGCCCGGGAATTAGTTCAAGGCCTACCCGAAGGCGATTTGAAACCAAAGTGGGCCATCGGCCTGCTGACCGGGTGCGAGAATCCTCTGACTGATTCTCGCACCCGCTACGCGAAGCAGACGGCGCGCGTCGATGGTGTGCGGCGATACGAAGACCTTCCCCTTTTCCGTTACCAGGTGCGCTGGGCGTCGCGCAATTGCGGCGTGATTGATCCCACCAGTCTGGACGAGTATATCGCGCGCGGTGGGTACCTTGCCCTTCACCGCGCGCTTCAAGCCATGCACCCCGCGGAAGTCATCGCGGAGGTTAATCATTCCCTGTTGCGTGGCCGCGGCGGCGCCGGTTTTCCCACAGGAAAGAAGTGGGAGATGCTGCGCCGGCAGGAGGTCACGCCCAAGTATCTCATCTGCAATGCTGACGAAGGCGATCCCGGCGCCTACATGAACCGCACGCTGCTCGAAAGCGACCCGCACTCGGTGCTGGAGGGCATGATTATCGGCGCATTTGCCACCGGAGCGACACAAGGCATTATCTACGTCCGCGAAGAATACCCGCTGGCAGTGAAGCGTATGCAGGAAGCCATCGCCCAGGCCGAAAACGCCGGATTGCTGGGCGAGAACATCTTCAACAGTGGTTTCAGTTTCCATATTCGTATTGTGAGAGGCGCGGGAGCGTTCGTATGCGGTGAAGAGACCGCGCTCATCGCCTCGGTGGAGGGCCGCGTGGGCGAACCGCGGCAGCGCCCGCCCTTCCCTGTCGAACGCGGCCTGTGGGGAAAGCCCACCTGCATCAACAACGTCGAGACCTGGGCCGACATTCCCCTCATCGTCATGCGCGGCGGTGACTGGTACGCGCAGATCGGCACGGGGACGAGCAAGGGCACGAAAACCTTCTGCCTGGTGGGCGCGGTCAAGAACACCGCGCTCGTGGAAGTCCCGTTTGGGATTACCCTCCGGCAGGTCGTTGAAGAAGTGGGCGGCGGGGTTCTCGAGGGCCGCCAATTCAAAGCCATCCAGACCGGCGGGCCCTCAGGCGGATGCATCCCCGAATCGCTTCTCGACCTCAAGGTGGATTACGAAAGCCTGACCCAGGCCGGCGCCATCATGGGTTCGGGCGGCATGATTGTGATGGACGACTCCACCTGCATGGTGGACATCGCCAAGTATTTCCTCACCTTCCTCGCCGACGAATCCTGCGGGAAGTGCTTCTCCTGCCGCGAAGGCCTGCAACGCATGCAGCAAATCGTCACCCACATCTCCGAGGGCCACGGGCGCGAAGAAGACCTGGGGTTGCTTGAGGAACTGGGCTGGCTGGTGCGCGAGACTTCGCTCTGCGGCTTGGGACAAACCGCGCCCAATCCCGTGCTCTCCACCCTCCGGTATTTTCGCGGTGAATACCTGGCGCATATACGCGAGAAGCGCTGCCCGGCAAAAGTCTGCCGGCAGTTGATCGCCTATCGGATCGACCCGATGCTCTGCGACGGCTGCGGGGCCTGTGTCCGAGTGTGTACCAGCGACGCCATCCTGGGCGCAAAGAAAGAACTCCACACCATCGACAACGCCCGGTGCACGAAGTGTGGCGCGTGTTTGGAAGTATGTCAGCCGAAAGCGGTCCTGGTTGAATAAGGAGTCAGGAGACAGAAGAAGAAAACGGGGAGTGCGCATTGCCCAAACTGACGATCAATGGAATCGTAGTCGAAGTCGAACGCGGCACCACCGTGCTCGAGGCGGCGCAATTCCTCGGCATTCCCATCCCCACCCTCTGCCACGACGACGGCCTGACTCCTTACGGCGCCTGCCGGCTCTGCCTCGTGGAAGTGGGCAAGCCGCCGCGCAGCAAATTGCAGAGCTCCTGCACG
>CAZTHM010000144.1:0-8734 GCA_964613505.1 uncultured Acidobacteriota bacterium
ACACCTTCCGGAGCGCGCCGCACCGGCGCCTCATGCATGGTGCAGTGCTCCACGTCTCCGCCTTCGACGTACACGGCCTTCTCGGCAGGAAGTTCCTGCCCCGTCGCAAGGTCTGTAGCCCAAGCCCTGGTCACCGCTCCGGGCCGCTGAATCTGAAGGTGCATCCCGCAGCGCGGGCAGCAGGCTTGCTCGCGCGTCCCGTCTTTCAATTCCAGGCGATAGGTTACGCCCGCGTGCAAGCCGCGCTGGCAGACCTGGCACAAGTCTTCCGGCGGACGCGTTTGATGGCGATACGCCAGCACGCTCACCAGCGCGATGGCGGCCAGCGCGAGCAAAGTGATGACGGCTTCTTTTCTATTCATGGTTTCTGCCTCAACAATTCCCGTCCGTTGTCAGTCGTCGGTTGTTGGTTGTTCGTTGTCAGTCGTCAGCCCCCCAGCCCGCTGTCGCGGGCGACATAGTCTTACTTCTGTTCGTCCGTCGCTCTCCTTATTTCGATGTTTGTTGCGATCTTTTGGCCCTTTTCCTCCCGGTATTTGATTTTGACTGGGGCCCCTACGGCAATTTCCCCCTTAGTTTTTGTTCGGTCAGTGATGAAAAAGCTGACCGTCTCCGTCTGGCCTTTTTGCCGGACTTCGACAGTAATTGAAGATTGATCAAAGCTGGCCACTTTTCCGCTTTGCTTCCCTGTCTTCACGAATTCACGCGGTGGCATTGGAGCGGATAGCCCTCCACCATGGCCCTCATGTTGCGCCCTCACCAGGACTGCCTGGCTCATGGCCAGCAGCATCAGATTAACCACGATTGCTCCAATCACTTTTTTCCTCATGGGTTCTTATCTCCTTCTTGCGTTTTTCTAGGTTGACACGCATTTACCCGCAATTTTGCCGGGTTACCTTTTCTCTTCTCGTAGAACTGGCAGCGCCACGGTGGGGAGCCAACCTCCTTTCCCTTGGTGACGCGGCCCTCTGTTCAGGCAAACCCACGGTCTGATCACGTTGAATACACCCTCACGGATGCATCATTGAATGCCCGCAGCCTTTACGCTTTGTCCGCTTTGTACACTGCTGTGAGCAGGTTCCCGTCGCTGCCCTGAGCTCCTGTAACTTTAGTTTATGGTCGGCGAGCCGCATCTGCAACTCGCCAGGATCGGAAACACCCAGCAGCCCGTCGAAATCCTGATCGAGCTCCGCCGTGAGCCTGGCCACCCTCTGACAGTTGGTCTCGGACCTCTTCCCATTTGGCAAACGGTCGTCACGAGTCGCCGCCGTTCCACCCGGGTCGTGGCCTTCATGCTGAGCGGCGGCAAAACCCGCTGAGGCGAACGAGAACAAGATCAGACAGAAAACGTTCAGACATACATTCGTCTTGCGCATAAGTCCTCCTTTTCAGTATGAAGCGAAACCGCTTCGCTTGGTTCACCTTCTTCCGTACTACCTCGAATAGTTAGCTATGACCTCCTGCCGGATGGTCTCAGCGGAAGCCCGCTCTTTGAGTCGCTTATCAGCCCACAAGGCGGAATCCTGGCAGATGCCGCAGTACTCCCCGTGGTTATCCACGAAACAGTCGAGGAGACTTTTGTGATCGATTCGGTCACACCAGCAGTAGCAGGGAAGCTGCATGAGGACCTGGGGTATCTCGCCGGCCACCCGATAGCTCGCGCGCGTTTTGACAACCTTAAACTGCTCCGGCGGAAGCGTCTTGGGAATTTGGAGGCCGCGAACACCCGCGTAGTAGGGTGGGACGAACGCGCGAGGCTTTTCAGCCGGCGCCGGCGCTTGGGTTTCCTGCCGCTGCTTTGCCGTTTCGCGGAGGATCAATACTGCGACAACGATCGCCGCAGCCAGGATAACGATGAAGCGAGTTACGATTTTCATGTGAGACCTCCTTAACAATCTCTGCAAAACTCCCGTACTCCTACGTTGTTGTGAAGGCTTCGCCTCCGGCCTTGAGCGCGGGCTTCACTTCAAAGTTCCATTTCCAAATCGCATAAATCGCCGGATAGACCACCAATTCCATGATGAACGACGTGAAGATGCCGCCGATCATGGGCGCGGCGATGCGCTTCATGACGTCCGCGCCGGTGCCCGTGGACCACATGATGGGAAGCAGTCCCAAGAACATGCACGCCACGGTCATCACCTTGGGCCGTACGCGCTTCACCGCACCGTGGAGAATCGCTTCGCGCAGGCCGTCCCAGCCCGTGAGCAGGCCCTTCTTCTTCCACTCCTCGTAGGCGAGATCGAGATAGAGGAGCATGAAGACGCCGGTCTCGGCGTCGACGCCCATCAGGGCGATCAGGCCCACCCACACCGCGATGCTCATATTGTAGCCCAGCCAGTGGAGCAGCCAGATGGCGCCCACCGCCGAGAACGGCACGGCGAGAAACACGATGAAGGTCTTCACCGCCGACTTGGTGTTGAGGTAGAGCAGGACGAAAATCGCAAACAGCGTCAGGGGCAGGACGAACTGCAGCCGCTCGCGCACGCGCACGAGGTATTCATACTGGCCGCTCCAGGCGAGGCTGTAACCGGTGGGCAGTTGCGGCTCGACTTGCTCGCGCACGACGCGCCGAGCCTCTTCGACGTAGCCGCCCAGGTCGCGCCCCGCCACATCGACGTACACGTAGCCGGAGAGCAGACCGTTTTCGTTGCGGATCATGCCGGGGCCGGCGACCAAACGAAGGTCCGCCAATTGAGATATGGGAATCTGGGTGCCGGAAGGCGTCGAGATCAGGACACGCCCCAGGCGATCGGGATCGCTGCGATAGTCGCGCATGTAGCGGACGTTGACGGCGTAACGTTCGCGGCCTTCAACGGTGGTGGTGATATTCTCGCCGCCCACCGCCGACATGATATACATCTCGACGTCATCCACGGTCAGCCCGTAGCGCGCGAGCTGCTCGCGCTTGAGATTGAAGTCGAGAAAGTAGCCGCCCGTCGTGCGTTCCGCAAAGACGCTGCGTGTGCCGGAGACCTTGGCCAGCGTGCGCTCGATCTCGCGGCCGATCTGCTCGATCTGCTTCAGGTCGGAGCCGTAGATCTTGACGCCCACGGGAGTGCGCACGCCGGTCGTCAGCATATCGATGCGGTTGCGAATGGGCATCGTCCAGGCGTTCGTTGTGCCGGGAATTTTGAGGGCCTGGTCCATCTCCTCGATCAGCTCTTCCTGGCTGATGTGGTCCGGCCAGAAACGCCGCAGAATCCGCTGTGCCCATTCCGGCGCGCGGTCGGAATACCATTGCGGTTTCTTCCGCCACTGGTCCTGCGGTTTCAACACGACGGTGGTTTCACCCATCGAAAACGGCGCCGGGTCGGTGGAAGTTTCGGCGCGGCCCGCTTTGCCAAAGACGCGCTCGACCTCAGGAAATGTCTTGAGCACGCGATCCTGGATTTGAAGCAACCGCTCGGCCTCGGTGACGGAGATTCCCGGCAGCGTCGTGGGCATGTACAGAATCACGCCCTCGTTGAGCGGCGGCATGAACTCGGAGCCGAGACGCTGGAACACCGGCACGGTGACGGCCACGGTCGCCACGGCCGCGAGCACCACCGTCCATTTGAAGCGCAGCGCCAGCGACGCGACGGGATGATAGACCCACATCAGCAGGCGGCTGATGAGGTGTCTCTCTTCCTTGTGAATTTTTCCTACGAGCACGGCGTTCGCAATCCAACTGATAAATCGCGG
This sequence comes from uncultured Acidobacteriota bacterium, assembly GCA_964613505.1. Taxonomy (GTDB): domain Bacteria; phylum Acidobacteriota; class Terriglobia; order UBA7540; family UBA7540; genus CAZTHM01. Next base: position 3,685 of record CAZTHM010000144.1, read on the forward strand.
GCGGAACGTGTACGGCTTGAGGTGCGTGAACAACAGCCGCATTGCCGGGTCGAGCGTGATGGCGAGCAGCGCGGCGATGGCCATGGAGAAATTCTTGGTGAAGGCGAGCGGCTTGAACAATCGCCCTTCCTGCGCCTCAAGCGCGAAGATCGGCATGAAGGAAACCGCAATCACGAGCAGCGAAAAGAAACTCGCCGGGCCGACTTCCTGGATCGCTTCGATCACGACTTCGTGATAATCGCGCTTGCGCCCTTCGGCTTCCCACTGTTCCAGTTTCTTGTGCGTCTGTTCGACGACGACGATCGCCGCGTCCACCATCGCGCCGATGGCAATGGCAATCCCGCCCAGCGACATGATGTTGGAAGTCACGCCGACCGCCTTCATGGGAATGAATGAAATTAGAACCGTGATTGGAATCGTGAGAATTGGAATCATCGCGCTCGGAATGTGCCAGAGGAAGATCAGGATGACGCCGCTCACGATCAGGATTTCCTCGGCGAGCGTGGTCTTGAGCGTTTCGATGGAGCGCAGGATCAGCTCCGAGCGGTCGTAAGTGGTGACGATCTTGACGCCGGGCGGGAGCGACGGCTGGATTTCGTCGAGCTTGGCCTTGACGCGATCGATGACCTTCAGCGCGTTCTCGCCGGAGCGCATGATCACCACGCCAGCGACGACATCGCCTTTGCCATCGAGGTCTGCAATGCCGCGACGAATGTCCGGGCCAAGCTCCACCTTCGCTACGTCGCGCACGCGAATGGGAGTACCGCGCTGGAGGCCGCGGACCGTCATGGTGCCCGAGGCGTGCCGCGCTTCGGGCGATTGCTCATCCGGCGCGCCATTCATGGCGCTCGGCCCGATGACAATTTCCTCCAGGTCGCGCACCGATTGCGCGTAGCCGCGTCCGCGCACCATGAATTCGCGCCCGCTGAATTCGACCAGGCGCCCGCCCACATCGTTATTACTGCGGCGCACCGCCGCGATCACCATTTCCAGCGGGATGCGGTAACTGGCGAGCAGGTTGGGATCGACGTTGATTTGATACTGGCGGACGAAGCCGCCGATGGGCGCGACTTCCGCCACGCCCGGAACACTCTGCAGGTAATAGCGCAGGTACCAGTCCTGATAGGAGCGCAGCGCGTCCAAACTATGCCGGCCCGTCGTGTCCACCAGGGCGTACTGGAAAACCCAGCCGATCGAGGTGGCGTCGGGGCCGAGCTCCACGCGCACACCTTCCGGCAGGCGCGCCGTAATCTTGGAAAGGTATTCCAGCGTGCGCGAGCGCGCCCAGTAGATGTCCGTCCCCTCTTCGAAAATGATGTACACGTAGGAGTAGCCGAAGTCGGAGAAGCCGCGAATGTCCTTCACCTTCGGCGCGCCCAGCATCGCCGTAATAATGGGATAGGTGACCTGGTCCTCCATGATGTCGGGGCTGCGGTCCCAGCGCGAATAGATGATCACCTGCGTGTCGGAGAGGTCGGGGATGGCGTCGAGCGGAACGTTTTTGAGCGACCACCATCCGCCCACACACGCCGCCGCCACAAACAAGAAGACCACGAATTTGTTTCGCGCGCTGAATTCGATGATGCGATGAATCATGTTTGGATTCCTCGTAGCGCCCCGACACGTCGGGGCAATTTGTCGGGCTCCCCGCCAGTCGGCGGGGACAAGTTCCGCCCAGCGCTACCTCATCAGTGCTGATGCGCCTGCCCGCTCGGTTGCATTGGCTTGGCCTCCACGGGCTTCGAAGGTTCTCGGGCGGGAGTTGAGTGTCCTTCGTGCCCCGTCGGCTTCGTCTCAGGTTGTGACGCAGCGGGCGCACCGTGGCCGGCGTGGCCGCCGGGCGCCATTCCGGCAATCGCCTGGCGCAGGTTGCTTTCGGAATCGACCAGGAAGTTGGCGCGCGTCACCACTTTCTCCCCGGCGCGCAAGCCGCTCGCGACGGCCACGAATTCTTCCGTCCGCTCGCCGAGCTTTACCTCGCGCGGCTCGAAGCTGCCGTCGCCGCGCGCCACAAAGACGCGCTGCCGCTCACCGGAATCGAGCACGGCATCCACCGGCACGGTCAGTTGACGCCCGAGCGAGCGGTGCAATTCAACGTTTACGAACATTCCCGGCTTGAGTGCCAGGTCGGCGTTGGGAAATTCCAGGCGGACGGGCAGCGTGCGCGTCTCTTCCATCAGGTGCGGTTGAATAAAGATGACCGATCCCTTGAGTTGTTGACCGGGCAGGGCTGCCGTGGTCATCGTCGCTTCCTGGCCGAGCGCGACGAAAGGCATTTCCGGCTCGTAGATGTCGGCATAGACCCACACCTCGCTGTGGTCGGCGATTTTGTAGAGTTCGGTGTCCGGAGTCACATACTGGTTCGGAAACGCCTTGCGCTCGAGCACATGTCCGTTAGCCGGAGCGTAGAAAGTGATTTCGCGCTGCGGCTTGCCGGTCTCTTCGAGCTCGCGGATCTGCTCGTCGGTCAAGTCCCAAAGCGCGAGCCTCTGGCGCGCCGCTTCCTTCAACGATCTCCCGCCTGCCGCCACGTCGCCCAATGAGCTCGCGCCCAATTCTTTCTCGGCTTTGAGCGCCAGCAGGTATTCCTGCTCGGTCGCGAGCAACTCCGGGCTGTAGAGTGTGAACAGCGGCTCGCCCTTCATCACGTGTTGGAACGTGTAATCCACAAACACTTTCTGGATCCATCCGCTCACCTTGACGTGAACGTTGGCGATGCCCTCTTCGTCGAGCGCCACGCGGCCGACGGCGCGGATGACTTTGTCGAGGGCGCGATACTGCGCCGGCGCCGTAACTATCCCGAGAAGTTGTTGGCGCGCGGTGTTGATTTGCACGGCACCCGGGGTGGCAGGCGCAGCGGGTCCTGTCTCTTCGGCGTACACTGGCGTGAGCTTCATCCCGCAGTCGGGCGCGATGCCGGGCTTGTCGGAGCGATACTGCGGGTGCATGGGATCCTCGTAGTAGAGGATCTTCCGCTCGTTCGGCGGCACCGCTTGCTGCGCGCCTGCGCCCCCAGCCGGCTTGGCCCACGCGGTCAGTCGCGCCCGCGCGGGTTGCCAGACCACGGCCATCGCCGCGACACTCGCGGTGAAGGTCGCGATGGTCATCAATATCTTTCTGGTAGTTTTGTTCATCATTCACCTCGTTGTTCCAACATTCCCTGTAGGGCAGGCGCTTGGGCCGGTCCGTCAGCCGACGGACAAGCCCCGCCCCTACGGAATCAATTCGAGCCCGGTCAGTTCTTCCAGTCGCGCCACAGCTATTTCATGGTTTGCCAGTTGCTGTTGGTAATTGAGTTCGTAATCGAGAATCGTCGTGAGATTGCCAAGGACAGCCTGGAAATCCGTCGCTCCGGTTTCGTAGCTCGCGAGCGACGATTCAAGCGCCAGGCGCGACTGCGGCAGAATTCCCTGCACGTAGAGCTGCATCAAGCGGTCAGCGGCCTGTGCCTGGAGGTATTGCTGCTTGACGCGATAGCGCAGCGTGGTGAGCTCGTTCTCGACCATCCGGCGCGCGGACTCGAGAGTGAGTGCCGCCTCGCGTACCGCCTGGTCCTGCTTGCTGCGCCGGAAGACGGGCAGGCTGGTCGTAAACGTGATTCCGTACATGTCGGGCAGAGCGCCGCGCTGCATGTAGGTGTAACCCAGGCTGAAATTCGGGCGGACTTCCTTGCGCGCCAAGTCGACCACCAGGCGGCTGCTTTCGACCATCGTTTGCTGGCGCTTGACGGCCGGGAAGCTTGATTCCGCCGCGGCCTGCAATTCCTCGAGCGACTGGAGGAGTACGCTCGGGCGAACTTCCGCCGTCGCGCCCAGAGGTGTATCAACCGGCCGGTCCCGCAGGCTGTTGAGTTGGGCTTCCAGTGTGTGGCGCGTCTGTTCGAGCAGCGTTTGGCGCTCGATGAGCCGTGTCAGCTCGACTTGCGCGCGGATGACGTCCTGTTGCGCGGCCTTGCCGACGGAGTAGCGAATCTCGGCAACTTTGGCGAGTTTCGCAAAGAGTTCGCGGTCCTTGGCCAAGGTGGCGAGCGACTGGTCGGTGATGTAAAGCTCGAAGTAGGCTTGCTTCACTTCCGCCGCTACGCGCCGCGCGGCAGCCTCGATGGTGGTCGCTTCGGCGTCGGCTTCGCTCGCCGCGATCCGGCCGCGCAGGCGGGTCTTGCCGGGATAGGGAATTTCCTGTTCCACCATGAACTGACGCTGGCTAGACGGGTCCCCGCGCATCAGCGTGTAGGGTGGCAAGAGATTTCCGCCGTAGCCGATCGTTACCATCGGGTCCGGCCAGGATTTGGCTTGCGGAATGCGCGTGCGCCGAGCTTCGACAGTCCGGCGCGCCGCCTGGATCTCCGGGTTGCGCTCCAGCGCCTCGCGCACCAGCGCCGAGAGCTCAATGGTTCCGCTGGCCGCGGCCGGCGCGGGCTCCTGCCCCGGATTCACAACCGGCACGACAAGGAACAACAACAGAAAGGTTGAGAAAAGACTTTTCCATGCTGCCATCTGGATTCTCCATCCGCTTTCGCCACGAGAAATGACGTTCCGCGTGGCGGATTCGTACCGACGCTCTCTGGAACCTTACTACAGCGACGTCACGCCGTCACATCGCCGAGACAAGATTCGGATATTGCGGATGGTAACTCAGATGAGAAGAAGGCAGGTTTTGAGCAACTGACTTAACGGAGGGGAAACCGGCTGCGAGAAAGCCACCCAGCCGCGCAACATAAGATGCGCCGGGGGGAGTAGCCGAGGCAGGGTCCGTTCGACAACTTGAATGTTCGCGCTGACCGACTGATTGCCGGTTCGAGTCTCGGCGACTCCGCCCTGGTCGCGAGCCGCTGTCGCCACGCAGCAATCCGGCAGAGGTGAAGAGCTCTCGGCTGGCTTCTGCTGACTGGGAGGGCAGCAATCGTGAGTCGGCTGAGAGGCAGGAGCGCACAACTCCTTCAGACCCAGGAACTGGGCGAGCACGACTACCAGCAGAATGTAAGCAAACCGCTTCAAGCGTTCAGCCTCGACCCACAGTATATATCTCGGAAAGTCGATAAGCAAGAGCC
>CAZTHM010000145.1:0-8704 GCA_964613505.1 uncultured Acidobacteriota bacterium
GCGAGCTCGCCCGGGTCTCCGGCGTCGCGCAGGTTCAGGAACCGGATGCCCTTCACCACGCGTCCGTCTTTGCAGTCGAGGCAGGGAATGATGCGTTTGGCAAACATAAAATCGTTTGTTGTTGGTTGTGGGTTGTTGGTTGTCTGCTATGAAGCTTCGACAACCGACAACCAACAACTCACAACCCACGCTTCTCCGTTACAGCTCCAGGAAGTTCCGCAGCACTCGCAACCCAACTTCCCCCGACTTTTCGGGATGGAACTGCACCGCCCAGACGTTTTCCCTTTCGATGCCGCTGGCGAAAGTCTCGCCGTATTCGGTGACGGCGACCGCTTCACGGACATCTGGTCCATAATACGAATGACAGTAATACGCGAAGCTGCCATCCTTAACGAATTGGAAGAGGCGGCTGGCGCGGCGAATCTGCAACTGGTTCCAGCCGATTTGCGGAACCTTTTCGAGCGCCTGGAAGCGGGTGACGCTGCCGGGCACGAGGCCCAGCCCCACGACGCCGGGAGCCTCTTCGCTCGCTTCGTAGAGCGCCTGAAGGCCCAGGCAGATGCCCAGATAGGGCGTTCCCGCCGCCATCTTACGACGCAGGACGGCCAGCAGGCCGCGCTCTTCCATCGCCTTGAGCATGGAGCCGAAGTGGCCCTGCCCCGGCAGGATGATCTTGCCGGCTTTTTCGAGTTCCTCCGGCGAGGCGACGACCTGCGACGGAAAGCCGAGATACTCCACGGCTTTCTTGACCGAGCCGACGTTGCCGGCGCCGTAATCGAGCAACGCAATCATAAGAATCTGAAATCCGAAAGTCGAAATCCGAAACTCGTCACAAGAAAATGGCCCGTCGCCTCGTCGCGCCCGCCACTACAACAATCCCTTGGTAGAAGGCAATTGCCGCTGCAAGCGCTTGTCGCGCGAGCAGGCAAACCGCAGCGCGCGCGCAAAGGCCTTGAACATGGCCTCAACCGCGTGGTGGCTGGAGCGGCCGTAGGCGACTTTCAGGTGAACGTTCGCGCCGGCGTTGGTGGCAAATCCGTGAAAGAAATCTTCCAGCAATTCTGTCTGGAGGTCGCCCACGCGGCGCGCCTTGATGGGCGCGTTGATCACAAGATACGGCCGGCCGCTCAAGTCGATGGCGGCAAGCGCCAGGGTTTCGTCCATGGGCATCACAAAATAGCCGGCGCGATTGATGCCCTTCTTCGAGCCCAGAGCTTGCTTCACCGCCTGGCCGAGCACGATGCCGATGTCTTCCACCGTGTGGTGCTGATCGACGTCGAGGTCGCCGCGCGCCTGGAGTTCAAGATCAAAACCCCCGTGGCGCGTGAAGAGCTCGAGCATGTGGTCGAGGAAGCGGACGCCGGTCGAGATCGCGTAGCGCCCTCTGCCGTCGAGATTCAGGCGCATTCGAATATCGGTTTCCGCGGTCTGGCGATGCAGGATTGCCGTGCGGCCCTTCATGACACCCATCCTTGGGCGGAGAATTTTGCGAACTTGCTCCACTCGCTGCGGCCGTCGCGCGTTTCGATCAGAGCGCGCCATCGGGTCAACTCTCGAATCAGCGTGCGCATCTGCGCGGCGGAGCCGATGGTGAAGCGCAGAAAGCCGCTCAGGCGCGGGTCGTAGTTCCAGTCGCGCACCAGAATGTTTTTGCCGCGCAGACGCTTGCCGATTTCGGGAGCGCGCGGCCCGAGCTGCGCCAGGATGAAATTCGCTTGGCTCGGGACATAGGGAATTTCCTGCCCCTCCAGCCACGCGCAGAGTTTGGCGCGATTGGCGCGCACTTCGGCGGCGTAGCGGTGCGCGAAGTCCGCGTGCTCGATCGCCGCGAGAGCGCCGACGAGCGCCAGCGAATTCGCCGCAAAAGGATTCTGTCCGCGCCGCAGGGTCTCCGCCGTTTCGGCGTTGGTCAGGATGCAGCCCAGGCGCAGCGCCGCCAGGCCAAAAGCCTTCGAGAAAGTCCGCGTCACGATGAGGTTCGAGTATTTGCGCAGCCACGGCAAAAGCGTCTCACCGGAAAATTCGTAGTACGCCTCATCCACGACGAAGGCGGTTTCGGGCGCGGACTCGAGCATCACGCGCAAGTCGCCCTTGGGAACCATCGTGCCTGTCGGGTTGTTGGGATTGGCAAACGCCACCCAGCGCACGCCTTTTTCGAGCGCCTTCAGGACTTGCCGGAGCGGCACGCGGAAATTCTCGTCGTAGTAGATGCGCTCCGTCCGGCCGCCGGCGGCTTCGTGGAAGAATTGGTATACCGGAAACGTCGGCGCGGGCACCAGCAGCACGTCGCCGGGTTCGACGAAGGTTTCGCAGATGACCTTAATGGCGTCGTCAGTGCCGTTGGTCAGGACGAGCTCGTCGGGTTTGACGCGAAAGAAGCGCGCCAGCTTGGCGCGAGCCTCTTCGTATTCCGGGTAGGTGGCGAGCTGGTCGGCAGTGAGGGCGCGCCGCAACGCGCGCACCACGGCGGGCGCGCAGCCCACCGTGTTCTCGTTGAAGTCGAGGCGCATCTTGCCGCCGCGGCCCTCGAGGGGCGGCCGATATTTGTTCAAGCGTTCGTAAGATTTGCGAGGTCGAAGCATAAAAACAGTAGTCAGTTCTCAGTTGTCAGTTATCAGTTCAGCGCAACAAGCCAGGCCGCTGTAGCGCCGGTCTATGACCGGCGATCCGTCAGCTGACGGACGGCTCATAGAGCCGCGCTACAGATTAAACCGCGCGTTCACCGAATACGCGTGCGCCTTCAGGCCCTCGGTATTCGCCAGCGTAACAATCGCCGGGCGCAGTCGCGCCAGGCCCGCCCGGCTGAGCCGCTGCGTGGTGATGACTTTGACGAAATCCGCGGCGCTCAAGCCGCCACGCAACCGCGCTACGCCGCCGGTGGGAAGAATGTGATTGGTCCCGGAGGCGTAATCGCCTGCCGCCACGGGACTGTAATCTCCAACAAAAATCGATCCCGCCGACTGAATCCGATCGAGCAGCTCGCTGGCATCGTCGAGCAGCGTGAGATGCTCGGGCGCCAGCCGGTTTGCCAGCGCGATGGCCTCTTCCGTCGTCGTGGTCTGGATGATCGCGCCTTGAGCACCGAGTGAAGCGCGCGCCACGGGCAACCCGAGTTCCGTCACAATATTCTCTGCGGCCTGCCGCACCCGCTCCGCCAGGCGGCGCGAGGCGGAGATGAAAATGGCGACTGCGTCAGGATCGTGTTCGGCTTGCGCCACCAGGTCGGCGGCGATCCAGCGGGGGTTGCCCCGCGAGCCGACCACCACGAGTTCACTCGGCCCGGCGACAAAATCGATCCCGCATTCGCCCGCCAGCAACTTTTTCGCCGCGGCCACAAAACGATTTCCCGGCCCCACGATCTTGTCGGCGCGCGGCACCTTTCGCGTTCCATAGGCAAACGCCGCGATGGCCGGCGCGCCACCCAGGCGGAAGATCCGCTTGATGCCGAGGAAATCCGCCGCCACCAAAACTGCTGGCGCGGGACGCGGCGAGGTAATCACGATCTCCTGGACGCCCGCGACTTGCGCAGGAATCACACTCATGAGGACTGTGGACGGCAGCGGGAAGCGCCCGCCCGGGACGTAGCAGGCCACGCGCTCGAGAGGCCGAATGATCTGCGCGACTTTCACACCCGCACTCGTGTTCAACTGCCAGGGCCGCGGCAATTGTCGGCGCGCCACGGCGCGAATGTTGCGCGCGGCCACGCGCAAGGCGGCGACAAAGCCGCGAGGAACCTGCCCGTAGGCCGCCCGAATCTCTTCCTGGCTCACTTCAAAACCGGTCTTGTCGAGATCGAGCCGGTCAAAGTTCTTCGCGTAGCGGACGAGAGCGCGGTCGCCGTGGCGGCGAACCTCCACCAGGATGCGCGCGGCCACACGCTCGGCCGCGGCCAGGCTTGACCCGCGCGCCCGCATGATCCGCAGCATGGCCACTTTATCGGTACTTTTAATAATTCGCAGCATAGTTACAGGAATTATGAATTCTGAATTATGAATTACGAACCCCGGAGAAAGGTCGGTCTCTCATTCATAATTCATAATTTATAATTCATAATTCAGACAACGATTTTATTGAGCGGATACTCCACAATTCCCTGCGCCTTCGCCGCTTTCAGGCGCGGAATAATTTCGCGCACGGTTTTCTCTTCGATCACGGTATTGACGGCCAGCCAATCGGGATCGCTCAAGTGCGAAATCGTGGGCCGCTTGAGCGCCGGCAGAACCGCCAGGACATTTTCCAGATCGTCTTTATGAACATTCAGCATCAAGCCGACTTTTCCGGAAGCCTCGATGGCGCCTTTGAGGAGCATCACAATTGTTTCCATCTTGGTGCGTTTCCACGCGTCCGCCCAGGCAGCGTGATTGGCAAAGAACTTGGTGTTGGATTCGAGCACCGTCTCGACGATGCGCAGGCCGTTGGCGCGCAGCGAGGAGCCCGTCTCGGTGACCTCGACGATGGCGTCGGCAAGGACGGGCGGCTTCACTTCCGTGGCGCCCCAGGAAAACTCCACCTTCGCTTTTACGCCATTCTGGGCGAGATATCGTTCCGTGACCTTCACCAGCTCCGTCGCGATGATTTTGCCTTGCAGGTCCTTCACACTCTGGAACGGCGATTTCTCCGGCACGGCGAGGACCCAGCGCACTTTCCCGAAGGTCTGCTTGGCGTAGATGAGGTCAGCGATTTCGACCACGTCGGCCTGGTTCTCGAGAATCCAATCCTTGCCGGTCAGGCCGGCATCCAGGATGCCGTCTTCGACGTAGCGCGCCATCTCTTGGGCGCGAATCAGCATGCATTCGATCTCCTCATCATCGATGACCGGGAAATAGGAGCGCGTGCTGACGTTGATGTCGAAGCCGGCGCGCCGGAAGAGTTCCAGTGTCGCGTCCTGCAAGCTTCCTTTGGGCAATCCCAACTTCAACTTCATGTTTGGTTCTCCTGGTCAGTTTGGCCGTAGACTTCGGCGGGGTCGAACTCGCGTTCAAGAATTTTTTCCTCGCCTTGCGCGGTCAGTTTGCGGAAGAAGCAGGACTTGTAACCCAGGTGGCAGCAACCCGCCCCGGTCAGGTCCGCCTGGATGAGCAGCGCGTCCCGATCGCAGTCGAGGCGGATTTCACGCACTTTCAGGCGGTGGCCGGAAGTCTCGCCTTTCGTCCAGAGTTTCTGGCGGCTGCGGCTGTAAAACGTGACGAAGCCGGAGCTGAGGGTCTGCTGGTAGGCAGCGTCGTTCATGTAAGCGAGCATCAGCACCTTGCCGCTGTGACGGTCCTGCACAATGGCCGGGACCAATCCATCCTGAAACTTGAGGGTCATATTCTTCCGCCTCCTGGCAAAAACGAAAAAGCCCGCTGCGTCTTGCTGTCAGCGGGCCACCTTCCACTCGGCGTTAATTTGGTGCTTAGACCGGCGCCCGCTGACACGTCTCCACCCGATGCGAATGACGATGATGATGTGCCAGCGCGCGTTGCATACGAGAAGTTTCGACACTACAGCATAGTATCTGACTTGTCAAGAAATGTTTGCGGTTCTTTGGTTTTGTAGCGGCGGGCTTTAGCCCGGCACAGCCTCAAAATGCCGACCTGAAGGTCGGCGCTACGCCAAACTGAGCTACAGCTAAAAGCGAAAGACCGGCGTCGGGGCCGTCTGGCTCGCCAGGTGCAATTCGAGCCCGTTTTGTGCGGGGCGCGCGGCGAGCGCCTCGAGAGCATTCAGGCGGGCGATTTCGGGGTGATTGTTGTTTTCGCTCAGGTGCGCGAGGACCAGCACCTGTGCGGCGCCGTCGAAATCGTCGCGCAGGAAATTTCCCGTGGTGCGGTTCGAGAGGTGGCCGGTGCGGCTCATGACGCGCTGCTTGATGTGCCAGGGGTAGGGACCGACTTTGAGCATGTCGAGATCGTGATTCGACTCGAAGATCAGGCAGTGGCAGCCCGCCACGTGGCGCTTGACGAGTTCCGGAATAGAACCGAGGTCGGTCACGAGGCCGATTCGAATGCCCTGGGTTTCGAACGTGAACGCCACGGGGTCGGCGGCGTCGTGAGGAATGGCGAAGGGTGTGATCTCGATATCGCCGACGGAAAATTTCGTTCCCGCGGAAAACATCTCGAAGGCCTTGAGGCGGGGGTTCCAGTGCATGACGTCATGGGTCGGCGCGGAAATGAAAATGGGCGCGTTGGAATCAAGCGCCAGCGTTTCCAGTCCCCGGATGTGGTCGGAATGTTCGTGCGAGACGACGATCCCGCTCAGAGCGGGACCGGCGCGCTCGCCCACCGCCTCGAGGCGCGCGTAGGTCTCACGCCGGCTGAAGCCCGCGTCCACCAGCAGGCGAGTCTTCTCCGTGGCAATCAGCGTGCAGTTGCCCCGGCTGCCGCTTCCCAGCACGCAAACACGAACGCTCAAAAGCTACCTCGGGTCTTTCGCTCTCCAAACTCCCTTAACACTCGCGCGGGCCGCAACGGCCCATCTCCGGGCAGCGCCGAGCCCGTCCGTGATGTTATCGGAGATTATATTCCAACCGGGCGCGTGTGCGGCAGGAAATGAGCGGTGACCACGCCGACGATTTTGGATTTTGCCTGTAGCGGCGATCGGCGCCTGCCCCGCGCGGCGGGGAACCCCGACGATTCTCGTCACCTTAGGCCGGCGCGGCAGTTTTCCTCCCCACCTACCACCTACCATCTACCACCTACCGTTCTACTGCTGGAAATTCATGCGGCGCAGGAGGGCTTGAAAGCGCGGGTGGGAGCGTGTCACGGATCGGTTCCGATTTGCTGACACCTGAAACCTGACACCTTCTTTTACAGCGCTTCCCAGTCGAGGGCGTAGATTTCCTGGGTGCCGACATCGCGTAGCACGAGCGGGGAATCATCGGGGGCCAGACCCGTCCACCAAGAAGGATCATTCACCCGAAGATTCTTCAGGCTGATTATTTTCTCGACCTTATGGTCGCTAATGCGCACGCGGTAGAATGCGGGGTCGGTCGGAGAAGGTGAGTCGAAATATATGTACTTCGAGTCTCGCGACCAACTTGGATAACCTAGACGAAGTTTTCCGAGCTCAGCCCACGTTTGCGTTACCAAATCGAAGACCAGCAAAGTTTCTGGGCCGGCACGGAGGGCGGCAATGTAGCGCCCGTCGGGCGACCAGCGGGGAGAATACAATCCCTCGGAGCCCGGCAGAGTAGAAACCTGGTGCGTCCTCAAATCGAGGATATGAAGAGCCATCTGGCCGGAAGGATTCGGTTCCATATACGCTGGCGTATCAGAGAAGACCAGTGAATTTCCGTCGGCCGACCAGCCTATGTCTCCGGACCCTGGCATAACTTTTTCCGGGCTGCCGCCGTCGGAGGAAACAAGGTACATTCCCCAGGGGTTGCCTGGCGCAATGCCCTGGAAAGCAATCTGCTTGCCGTCCGGTGACCAGCGGGGCAGGAAGGACGTCATGGGAGGGAAAGTGAGCTGAAGGCGTTCGCTGCCATCCACTTTGCTCCGCCACAAGTTGCCGTCCGGTTGGGCGACGTAGGTGACCCACTTGGCGTCCCTGGAGAAATCGACCCCATCAGCCGACATTCCCGAAAGATAGGGTAGGAACTGCCCGGATTTGGCGTCGTAGCGGGCGAGCTCGCCGCGCGGCTGTGCACCGATCACGAAGAGGCGCTTGCCGTCGTTGCTCGGAACGGGTCCCAAGAAACTCAATGGTCCCGTAGTCAACTGAATTGGCTGAGGACGGGGTTTGCTCAAAAGGCTTCCTTTTCCGCCAATGGCCCAAATATCCGTTCTGCCGGAGCGCGTCGATTGGAAAACGAAGTATTTCCCGTCGGGTGTCCAACTGCCGCAACATTCGGCGGCGGGATTGTTCCAGTCGGGGAGCAGAGCATGAAGGTTGGTTCCGTCGGCGGTGACTTCCCAAAGCGACTGCGATGAGGTTTTGGGTTCCCAGATCGTAAAACGCAGCACTTTTTGGTCGGGAGACCTACGAATCCAGCTTGGGTTGCCGGGTACGGTAACCAGTTTCCGCGATTCCGTGCCATCCGGTTGCGCGACGTACAAGTCTTGACCCCTGGCATAAACGAGCGTTTTGCCGTCCGGAGACCAAGCCGCGTCGGAGGACAGCACACTGCCCAATCGGTGGCTGGGGCCCGCCAGGGATGGGAAAATCCACAGAGGCCCTTCCGGTAACGTCCCCTCACGGGCCTGAACGAGAAGCTCCGCGCCGTCGGGTGACATGCTCACGAGGTTTGCGAGGAAGAATGGCGTGGAAATCGCCGCCGCTTCGCCACCGGCGATAGATACCTGGTAGAGCGCAAAGCCATTGGCCGCGACCCCCATATAAAAGAGTCGTGAGCCGTCGGTAAGCACCGGCGGGAACTTGGCCTGACCATCCTTGGTGATCTGGACGGAACCCACGATCTTCGGCGGAGACAGCGGGCGTGTTAACAGATAGCCCACCAGTGCGGCCATGATGACGGCAGCGGCGGTAACGGTCGCCCACCTCACTCGTCTTTGTTGTAGCGGCGGTGTCTCCACCGCCGGCCGGCGGTCAGAGACAACCGCCACGGCCGTCACAACCCCGCTGCCCGCCGCGACAGAGCGGCCCGAGGTCGTATCGCGCTTCAGGCGTTTGAGGTCCGCGCGCAGTTCAGCCGCCGTCTGGCATCGCAGGTCGCGGTCCTTTTCCAGCGCCTTATTGATGATCTCTTCGAGCTTGGCCGGAA
>CAZTHM010000146.1:0-8669 GCA_964613505.1 uncultured Acidobacteriota bacterium
CGACCTGCACGCCCAGCCAGCGCGGGCCGCCGGTCGAGAAGAGTTCCGCCGGCAGACCCTCGCTCGACGCCGCTCCGAGCAGCACCGAGTAGCGTCCCTGCGCGTCGAGCCGGACGTCTTGGACTTCACTCCACAGCGCCGCCCCGCCGGCCTGCTCTTCGTAAATTGAAAAAGAAACCCGCGCAGCGACGGCCGCCGGACTCGCGCCTCGGCGTTCCGGCAGCGTCCCGCTGAATCTGACCAGGCGCGGGAAGGAATTTGAGACAGAGCTTTGGCTCGAAACGTCGGACTGTTGCGCCTGGGCAACCGACGCAAAGATTAGAGACACGACTACACCGAGCAGCGACTTGAGAATTCGGCTCATGGCATTACCTCCAAAGACCAGGTTGGGGCCCGATGGAGAGGACGCTACGCCCACAGCGACGATTTGTCAACAGTCAAATTGATAATTGACGGAGGTCAATTTCTCCTCCGGCGATGGCAACGCGCATGGCGGGCCGGGACACCTCTGGGTCGGCCGGAGCCGTGGGGGCGGGGTCGAAACCAGCCCCCAGATCTAAGGCCCCAACCTGTGCGACTTTGGTCGTTGACGTGAGGACTGTGGCAGGGTACATGATAGAGGTCAGAAAGGGTGCGTAAATGTCCACAGTCGGACAAAATGTCGTTGTGTCGCCAGGAACCCCGGCGGAGCCGCTTTCCAGCGGAACGAGCCATCAAGGAATTGCCCTCAACCCCTGTGAGCTTGAGATCGACCTCTTCTGCAAGGGGATGCGCATCGACCCTTCCTGCGCCCTGGAGCAGGATGCCCGGTTCATCTCGCGGACGCGCGCCGGACTCGGCAGCGGACTTGAGATCGTCATCCCCGGCGCGATCAAAGATGTCTGGGTGAACGTTCCGGTCGAAGAAGACTTCGCCCAGCAGTCGTGCTACCGGCTGGTGCTTGACTCCAGCCAGTACGCGGTCGTCGATGCGCGGCAGGGCTTTCGCTATCCCGTCCGCATCCCGCCGGAGCCCGCGTGGTACACGCGCACCACGTCGCGTGGCACGCCCATGCACAAGGTCGGCGTACTGCAAGGGACATATCTCGGCATCTACATTTCAAACTCCTGCGGCTTCTGGTATCACTCGCCGGCGCTGAATTGCCGCTTCTGCGCGACCGGCCTGAACGTCGGCGTGAACGAAGTTGCGGTCAAAGACGTCGACGATGTTGTGGACGTGGCGCGCGCCGCGAAAGAAGAATCCGGCGTCACGTTCGTGCACTTCAATTCCGGCTTCCAGACGGACCGCGACCTCGACGTGGCGGCGCCTTACGTGAAGGCCGTGAAGTCGCGCGTGGGCGCGCTGGTGGGGCTGCAACTGATTCCCACGCTCGATACGTGGAAGTACGACCGCCTGATCGATCTGGGCGCCGACCACTTCAGCTTCTGTTACGAGTTCCAGAATCCCGAGTTTTTCGCCAAGCTCCTGCCCGGCAAGGAAAAGCTCGTAGGCCAGAAGACCTTTTTCCGTGCGCTGGAATACACCTCGAGGAAGCTGGGCAAGGGCGCGTGCTCCGGCGAGATCATCGCCGGCGTCGAGCCGGTCGAAGATACGCTCAAGGCGATTGATTACATCACTGGGCTCGGGGCGTTCCCGACCGTCTGCATCTTCCGTCCCACCATCGGCGCCGACATGGAACACTGGCCGCCGCCGCGCTACGAGGACATGCTGGTGGTCTTCCGCCACCTCTACGAGGCGTGCCGTAAGAACCGCATTCCGATCGACGTCACGCCCAATATCGAGGTGAGCTTGATCGTGCAGCCCGGCGACACTCGCTACCTCGCGCCGCGGAACTGGCGCACGCGCTGGTACGGAATGCAGATGGCCGCGGCCAGGCAAATCGCCCGTCCCTACTTTTGGTGGAAGCGCCAGCCCAAGGAGATTACGGCGCCGGAAGTCCTCACGCCGTAATGACAGCGATGGGCCAAGGCCGGCCTCGATCTGGCCTTCAGGACGTCTTCAGTAAACCGGTCACTACGATGATTGTCAACCAGCCGCCATCGGCCAGCGAAGAGAAAATACGAATCGAGCTCGACCAGAACCCAGTGGCTCGGGCGGTTTGCGCGGCCTTGGCGGCAGCCGCCGAGCCGTTCGAAATCACGACGGAAGGCGCCGGTATCGAGATTCGCGCCACCTCGTTCCTTTCCAGTGGCCTGCCCAACCGGGCGCGCATGAAAATCTTCTCGCCCAAGCCCGATCACACCCTGGTGTTCTTCTACAAGAAGAGCCTGGTGCCTTATAGCCGAGACCGCTACTCCTATGGCGGCATCGACCTGCGGACCACTGACGTGGACCGGGCCGAAGTCAGCGAGTGGCTGGCCTTCATCAATTCCGGCCTTCATCCCGACCAGCGCCCCGCCAACTTGCGCCGGGCGTTCCCTTACGAAATTCCTGAGTAACCACACATTTTTCCGCTTGTCAGCCCCTGCCGGAGGCCGGACAATAGCGCGCAAATGAGTTCACTGCGTCTTTACTGGAATTTCGCGCGGCCGTTCACCCTGGTCCCGCCGATGATCGGGATATTCTCCGGATCCCTAATCGGCTATGGGGCGTCGCAAGTGAGCTTCCCGATACTTCATGTGACGCTGGCCGTGCTGGCCGCAGGAGTGCTGAACGCAGCATCGAACGGCCTCAACCAGATTTGCGACCTCGAGAACGATCGCATCAACAAGCCGCATCGTCCGCTGCCGTCCGGGCAGATGACCTTGCGCGCAGCGTGGTTCTTCGTCGCGGCGACTTACGTTCTGGCACTGGCGATGGTGGCGGTGGTCAACCGCGAGACGTTCGCCATTTACGTTGTGGCGGCGCTCTCGACGGTAGCGTATTCGGCGCCGCCGGTGCGCCTGAAGCGGCATCCCGTGGGGTCGAATCTGATCATCGCGCTGATTCGCGGCTGGCTGCTCAAGGTGGCGGGTTGGGCAGCGGTGGCGACCGTGCTCACTTCCCTCGAGCCGTGGTACATTGGCTTTATTTATTTCGTCTTCTTGCTGGGTGCGACCACCACGAAGGACTTTGCTGACATCGAAGGCGACCGCGCCGCTGGCTGCATCACACTGCCCGTGAAATACGGCCCGCACTGGAGCGCGCGCGCCATCAGCCCGGCATTTATCGTGCCCTGGCTGCTTCTACCGTTGGGAGTCTACCTGCGCGTGCTCAGCGGCCATCCGACGGCGATCCTGGCGCTGGGGTTGATCATGCTCGCGTGGGGGTCGTATGTCATCTACCTGATCAACAAGGATCCTCACCGCCTCGTGACCGAAGGCGAAAACCATCCCGCCTGGCATCACATGTACTGGATGATGATGGTCGGACACTTGGGATTGGCGGGAGCTTATTTATTGATCCATTGATTCATTGACTCATTGGACCATTGACAGAACGAACCAAGGAAAGTTTGGGAATCCACCTGAGAGGAGTTTCGATTTTCGCGTTTTGTCGTCCAATGGATCAATGGTTCAATGAATCAATAAAACAATGCTTCTCTTGACTGGCGCAACAGGCTATCTCGGCTCGCAGATCGCTCGCGAACTCATCGCGCGCCAGGCACCGTTTCGCGTCCTGGTGCGCGACGCCTCGCGTTTGACTTTCGATCCCGCTCAAGCGGGATGCGAGGTCGTGACGGGAAACCTGCGCGACCCCGTTGCCCTGCGCGCCGCCGTGAGAGAAGTGGACGCCGTCATTCATACTGCGGCGCTGGTCAAGATGTGGGTGCGCGACGCGCGAGATTTCTGGCGAATCAATGTGGAGGGACTTCAGGATCTTCTGCAAACCGCCTCGAACTCCGGCGTGAAGCGCATCATTTATACGTCTTCGTTTATCGCGCTTGGCCCTTCACACGATGTTAACGCGGGCGAGGAGCTTCGCAACCGTGGCCCCTACTCGAACGAATACGAAGAGACCAAGGCGCGCGCGCTCGATTGGCTGCGCAACCAACAGGGCAAGTATCCCGTCATCACGCTGTTTCCCGGAGTGATTTACGGCCCCGGACCGAAGACCGAGGGCAACCTGGTCGCCGGGATGATCGACCAATACTTGGCCGGGAAATTTCCCGGCCTGCTGGGCTCGGGCGAGCAGCGCTGGAGTTTCTCATTCAACGCCGATGTGATCGCGGCTCACCTGGCCGCGCTCGACAAAGGAAAGCCCGGCGAGGAGTACGTACTGGGCGGCGACAATCGCTCGTTGAATGATTTTTTTCGCGCGCTGGAGAAACTCACCGGCGTTCGTCATCCGGTCAGGCACTTGCCGTTCGTCGTCGGCAAGCTGGTGGGAGCGATGGAAGTCGCGCGAGCGCGGCTGTTCGGACATCAACCCCAGCTCACTCCCGGCGTGGTCGAGGTCTTCAAGCACGATTGGGTGTACTCCAGCTCAAAAGCCGTCCGCGATCTTGGCTACCACGTGACGCCGCTGGAGGAAGGACTGAAGAAAACAATTGACTCATTGACTCAGTGAGCCATTGATCCATTGAAAGGCGAAAATCGAAACTGGAAACTTGAGAATCGGACTCCAGAACTTTTGTTTCTCGTAATTCGTCATTTCAATGAATCAATGATTCAATGAAAAAATGGCTCAATGTCGTGACAATCTCCAATCGTCGGCCGCTTTTCTCAACACGCAAAATCGTCCACATGTCGATGCTGGGGTTTGCGTTTCTGTTGCCCGTTCTCACCTGGGTGCAGGCGGCGGGGTGTGCGGTGCTGGCGCTTCTGTTCAACCTTTTCATTCTGCCGCGGCTCGAGGTTGATTTGGGGAAACGGCCCGGCGTGGGAGAACGAGTTGCCGCCCTCCCGACGATGTCGGGACAGGTTCCAGGCGGCAGTACGGTTGCCGCGACGGGAGTTTGGACGGGAATCGTTCTCTACCCGATTTCCGTGTTGATGCTAATCCTTCTTTATCGCCACCACCTGCACATCGCAGCGGCGGCGTGGGCGATCATGGCGCTGGGTGACGGCATGGCGAGCGTGGCCGGCGAGTCGCTACGTGGCCCCGCGCTTCCCTGGAACCGCGAGAAGACTTGGTTTGGCTTCGGCGGTTTTATCGTGGCCGGAACTCTGGGCGCATTTGCGCTCACGCGCTGGGTGGCGCCGGCGCTGCCCACGAACAAAATCCTGTTGGTCTCTCTTGCCGGCGCAATTGTGGGCGCGCTGGTGGAGAGTGTCCCCATCCGCCTGGACGATAACGTTTCCGTGCCGCTAGTTTCTGGAGCATTCCTCTTTTGCGCATACCTGATGGAGCGCTCGGCGCTCGCGAGCAACCTGCCGTACCTGGGCCGGCGAGTTCTTCTGGCCGTGGCCATCAATGCGGTATTCGCTCTACTCGCCCTGGCGTTGAAGATGGTCAACCGCTCGGGCGCGGGCGCGGGATTCCTGCTCGGGGTTGCTGTGTATTTGGGCTACGGGTACAAAAGTTTTCTCATCCTACTGAGCTTTTTCCTGCTCGGTTCGATCGCCACGCGTCTGGGATACGCCACCAAGGCCGCGCGTGGTGTGGCCGAGCACCGTCACGGAGCGCGCAGTTGGCGGGAAGCCTCGGCCAACAGCTTGGCGGGAGCGTTCTTCGCTATCCTGATCATCACCACGCATCACGAAGCCGCGTTCCTTGTTGCGCTGGTCGCCGCCTTCGCGGAAGCTGCGGGCGATACTGTGTCGAGCGAAATCGGCCAGTGGCTTTCCCAGCGCGCTTACCTGATTACGACTTTCAAGCCTGTGCCAGCAGGAGAAAACGGCGGAATATCGATAGGCGGGACCTTGGCGGGAATAGCGGCCTCCGCGCTGGTCGTTGGTTTGGGATTGTCGCTCGGGCTCAGCGGAAAAGGCGGCGCCGCGTTCGCGCTGGGTGCGGCGATTGCCGGAAACCTCTTCGACAGCGTGCTCGGCGCCACCATCGAGCGCCGAGGCCTGGTCACGAACGGCATTGTCAACTTCGCGGGAACGAGCTTCGCGGGCGGCCTGGCCCTGGCCTTGATGGTGTGACTTGGTTGCCCGAGTGCGGTAGAATCCCTTCTTCCGCTCGTTGACCGAGTGGGACCGGGGCATCTCAAAACTGCAACTCAGATATTCGGATTTAGGCCATGCTTGCCTTCGAAGAAAAATTGGTCCAAATCGGCCAATGGCCGCTGCGGGCCGCGGACGTTGAGACCTTACAGGTCAACGTCGGCAAGCTCTGCAACCAGACTTGCCGGCACTGCCACGTGGACGCGGGGCCGACGCGCACCGAGATCATGAGCCGCGAGACCGCCGAGCGAGTGGTGGAAGTTCTCCGGCGATACAACATCGCCAACGTGGACATCACGGGCGGCGCGCCCGAACTGAATCCGAATTTTGATTATCTCGTCACAGAAGCGCGCGCACTAGGCCGCCACGTGATCAACCGCTGCAACCTGACGGTATTTTTCGTCGAAGGCAAACAGCACCTTCCGGAATTCCTGCGCGACCATCAGGTGGAGGTCACCGCGTCTCTCCCCTGCTATACCGAAGAGAATGTGGAGAAGCAGCGCGGCAAAGGCGTGTTCACAAAGAGCGTCGAAGCGCTGCGCCGGCTGAACCAACTGGGATATGGTCAGCCGGAGACGAATCTGAAACTGAACCTCGTTTACAACCCAGTCGGGCCGTATTTGCCCGGGCCGCAGGAATCGCTCGAGCAGGCCTATCATCAGCACCTGCGCGACGAGCATGGCGTCGTTTTCAATCGCCTCTACACGCTCACCAACATGCCCATCAGCCGGTTCCTCCTCGACCTGACGCGACAGGGGAATTACGAGCGCTATATGGATCTCCTGGTCGAGAAGTTCAATCCCTCCACGGTCGATGGCCTGATGTGCCGCAGCCTGGTGAGCGTGGGCTGGGACGGCACGCTCTACGATTGCGACTTCAATCAAATGCTCGACATGCCCGTCAATCACGGCCTGCCCAATCACATCCGCGATTTCGACACATTTCTTTTGGCGCGCCGCGAGATTCGCACTGGAACGCATTGCTTTGGCTGCACCGCGGGCAGCGGGTCAAGTTGCATGGGCGCGCTGGCGTAGGGCAGGTACTGGGTGCTGGGTGCTAGGTACTGGGGACGAGGTTGTGGGAGTGAGGCTTCAACTTCCTCAAGACGGGAAGAGGTTTAGAATTCTTTCGGACAGAATGCATCAGAAGTCCCGCTTTGACGACGCGCCGGACTAGAATCCCGTTTACAACCTTCGCAGCGGACGGCTAAAATACCAGCTCTGAAATATCATCGCGCGCGAAGCTTAGTGACGTTCCGCTCATGTCTGACATCCTTGCCATCTATCCGGGATCGTTCGATCCGACCACCAACGGCCATCTGGATTTGATCGAGCGCGGCAGCCGGCTCTTCGACCATCTCGTCGTCGCGGTGCTGACGAACCTGGAAAAGGAGCCGCTGTTCACGCTCGAGGAGCGCGTCGCCATGCTGCGCGAGGCCACCGCGGGGATGGCCAACGTTTCGGTGGACACGTTCAGCGGGCTGTTGGTGGACTACGCGATGCGCAAAAAAGCGCGCGCGATTCTGCGCGGCATCCGGGCATTTTCCGATTATGAGTACGAGCTCCAGATGGCCTTGATGAACCGCCAGCTCCAGCCGGAACTCGAGACGGTTTTCCTGACGCCCGCCGAGGCGTACAGCTACATCAGTTCGCGGCTGGTTAAAGAAATTTCCCGGCACGGAGGATCGGTGAAAGGTCTGGTCCCTCCGGTGGTTGACGAAAAGCTCCGTCAGAAGGTGTTTCCAAAATAACTTACGAGGTCAAATCATATGCAATTCTCAGAACGTATCGGTCGAATTTCGGTCTCCTCCACCATGGCCGTCATGGCCAAGGCGGACAAGATGAAAGCCAGCGGTTTGAAGGTGGTGGATTTCGGCGCCGGCGAGCCCGATTTCCCCACGCCGGACAATATCAAGAACGCGGCCAAGGACGCTCTCGACAAAAACTTTACCAAGTACACGCCCACGGGCGGCATTCGCGACTTGAAGGCCGCTATCGTGGAGCGCCACGCCCACGATTTCGGCTCCAATTACACGGTGGAGGAATGCCTGGTCACGGTGGGCGGCAAGCAGGCGATCTTTGAAGCCGTCGTCGCCACCATCAACCACGGCGACGAAGTCATTCTCCCCGTCCCCTACTGGGTCTCGTTCATGGATATCGTCAACTACGCCGGCGGCAAGGTGGTGCTGCTCGAGACCAGCGAGAGCGAAAACTTCGCCGTCCGCGCCGAGGCAGTGGAGAAGCTGATCACTCCCAAGACCAAAATGATCATCGTGAATTCGCCCAACAATCCTTCCGGCGCGGTGATTCCGCCGGAGGAAATGGAAAAGCTTCTGGCGCTGGCGGTGAAGCACAACGTCATCCTGATGTCCGACGAGTGCTATTGCCACTTCCTCTATGACGGCCGCAAGCCGTACTCGCTCGGCAGCACCAAGGACCGCGAAAACCTGCTCATCGTGGGCTCGCTTTCGAAAACCTACGCGATGACCGGCTGGCGTGTCGGCTACGCGCTGGGTTTGCCGATGCTGCTCGGGAACATGCTCAAGCTGCAGAGCCACTCGACGTCGAACCCGACTTCCATTGCCCAGAAAGCTGGAGTCGAAGCGATGCGCGGGCCGCAGGATTCCGTACAGGCGATGCT
>CAZTHM010000147.1:0-8599 GCA_964613505.1 uncultured Acidobacteriota bacterium
CGTCGCTCCGGGGAGTTATCTGGTTCGAGAAGTGGTGCGCGAGGCGCAGGGCGGTCAGATGTCGGCTCTGAGCCGTAAAGTAGAGATTCCGGAATAGAAGCGGCGCGGAGTCCTTCGAGAACCAGCACAATGCAGGGTGGCTATGGCCGCCACCGTCGGGTCAAAGGGTTTGGCCCCTTAAACTGAGGGATCCGCAACACTCGAGACTTAGCGCTGCTTCCCGCCTTCAAGTCCTTGCAAGTCTCGCTCGATACCCACTAGCAGCTTTTCCTGATGTTGCGCCACGGCCTGCTCGCGGGCCAGGCGTAAATAGCGCAAGGCCTGCGGCCGGTCACCGGCGCGCGCGTAGGCGGCTCCCACCGCATAAAGGCAGGTTGCCTTGTTCGCCTCATCGGCTGCCTTGAAGCTCCTGAGCAAGTGGTCGATCCCTTCCTGGTAGTTTCCCTGGTTTACCATGATGCGGCCCAGGTTGAAATGCGCCTGGGGGAAACTCGGCCGGTTCTCCACCGCTCGGCGGAACTCCGCGACCGCTTCCGACAACTTTCCTTCGCGCTGCAACAGGTCGCCCAGATAATTGTGCGCGTCAGCATGATAGGGGTTGATCTCCAGCACTTTTCGAAAGGCCGCTGCAGCTTCCCGATGTTTGCCCTGTTGCACCAAAACCAGACCGTAATAGTAATGGCTGTCAGGGTAGTCCGGAAGCAGTCCGACGGCCGCCCGGTAGTGCTCCTCCGCCTTCTCGAACTGTCCCAGCCTGCCGTAAAGCGGGATCAAAGTTACGTGGGCTTTGATCAACTGTGAGTCGATTCCAAGTGCTTTTTCGAGCTCGGCCACCGCCTGCTCGTACTTTCCCTGGTTCGCCGATTCCGTTCCCATCTGGAGCAGGTTCTGGGGGTCCGTGTAAAGCTCCTTGAGTTCGGCCAGCAGCCAATCTCCTGAGCCCGGCACATCATGCTTGCTTTTTTCGTACAAGGCCAATTCCTCGCGGGACAGTTCTGTTTTGCCCTGGTCGCGGTAAACCAGCGCCAGAGCGTAGTGCGCCGCGCCAAAGTAGGGAAAGATCTCGCACGCCTGGCGCAACGATTCCGCGGCGCCTTCCAGTTCCTTGCGCGCCGCCTTCACCCGCCCCAACCCGTAGTGCGCTTCGGCGCTGTCGCCATGCCTTTGCAGGATGCCTTGGTAAATCGCCCCCGCCTCCTCGCGCTTTCCTCCGCCCAGCAAACACTCTCCCAGCTTCAATTGCGCCGGCAGATATTCGGGCAACAGCACCAACCCCTGGCGCAACACCCCGGCTGCCTCGTCGAACTTCCCCTCGGCGGCCAGAACCAGTCCCAGGAAATACGCCCAGCGGAACGACGCCGGATCGAGCCCGTGCGCCCGGCGGTAGCAGACTTCCGCCTCTTCCATAAGGCCGTGGGGCTCGATGGCCATTCCGAGCTTGCCATTGGCAGAGGGGTCTTGCGGGTTGGCCCGCGCTGCATCATATGCTTTTTCTATGCCAGCGCGGACATCCGGAGAGAAGCTGTCAAGCGTAAGCCGGGGAAGCTCGGGCAAAACCTGAGGCTCGTCCGGCCCTGCGACCGCCCAGGCGCTTCCAGGAATCGACAGAAAGATGGTGAGAAAGGAAGCGGCCGCCACTCCCGCCGAGCGTCTATGCCGAGTTTCCAAACCCGTTCGCCCCATCCTCGATAATTACTTTCGCCTGCACTCTTGAATTGCCTGCCGGACGCCGGGGATCATGGCACCGTATTCCTCTTTGGATGCTTTCTCCAGGAACTTTGTGTAGTACTGGACGGCCTGGGCTTTCCGGCCGGTCACCTGGAAGAGCATCCCCAGGTTGAGCAAGGGGTCTACCTGCGCGGCGTCAACTTCGAGGGCCTTTTCGAAGTACTTCTGCGCCGTAGGCGCGTCGCCCCGGCGGACTGCCACGAGTCCCAAGCCGTCAAACGCTGCGCCATTGCGCTCATTCTGAACGATTACGGCCCGAAACGCGCGCTCCGCCTCATCCATGCGCCCGAGTCGATAATAGGCCGCTCCGAGATTATTGAAGGCATCGAGATCCAGTGGGTTCATGGCCGTAGCTCTGGACAGCGCTTCCACGGCTTTGTCGAGCCGTTTCTTACGCATATAGGCTTTTCCCAGCCGCGAATAAATTTGGTCCGTCTCAATCTTCATTTGCAGGGCGTGTTGGTACACTGCGATCTCACGCTCCAACTGCCCCATTCGGGCGTAAGCGGCAGCAAGATAAATGTGGACCAGCGGATTGCCGGGATCGCGCTTCAGACTCCACTCCATTAGCTGGACAGCGCGCTGGAATTCACCTTGGGCGAGGAGTGCCTCGGCCTGCTCTACGCTCTTGAGGATTTCGAGGCGGTCCTTGGGGTCCGGGGCATCGGTCCCCAGCCGAATCTCACGCGAAGTCCCCGCGCTGACGTAGCCCAGGGACTCGAGTTCCTGGCGGGTTTCAGTGTCGAGAGGGCTGGCGACGACTTTCTCCTGGCGAGATTCCTCGCCGGCTACCTCCCAAATATGCTTCAGCAGGCGATCGGCCTCCGCGGGGTAACGCCCGATCAGGTTGGTTTTCTCCTTCGGGTCACGCTTGATATCGTAAAGCTCCGGGTGGGGAGCCTGGATCAATTTGAAAGTATCCGTCCGCATGCCGCGCAATTCCGACCAACCCATCCGAGTGCGGGGGTAAAGGGTCTCGACGTAGGCGTAATTGGAAGCGACTTTGCGCCCCTGCTGAATCAGGGGCCACAAACTAATGCCCTGAATCGCCTTGTCGCCAGGGAGATTGAGAAAGGCCAGCAGCGTTGGCATGACGTCAATCGAGCGAACCTGCTCTTCTATCACTTTGCCGCCGGGCACTTCGGGACCTGCCAAAATGAAGGGAACTCGCAGCGTTGAGTCATACAGAAAGATGCCGTGTGTCAACTCGGCGTGCTCACCAAGGCCCTCGCCGTGGTCGCCGATAACGGCGATTAATGTGTTTGAATCGAGCCTCTTTTCCGTGATGCCATCAAGCAGCCGGCCAACTTGCTCATCCACGTAGGCGATTTCCCCGGAATAGAGGTCTTTGGCGTAAGCGGCCTTGTAAGGTTGCGGTGGGTCGTAGGGCGAGTGCGGATCGAAGTAGTGAACCCAAAGCAAGAATCTCTTGCCGCCGTTCTGGCGCAGCCAATCGAGGGCGCGGTCTGTGGTGACGGCGGCGCGGCGCTCCGGGAACGCTCCCGGCAGTTGACTGCTCTCGCTCCGGCTTCCCATGTCGTCGTCATAGACGTCAAAGCCGTGCGAAAGGCCCATCCGCTTGCTAAGGACGACCGACCCCACAAATGCCGCCGTCGCAAAACCCGCCTGCCGAGCCAACGTCGCAATCGTGGGGTTCTTGGCGCTGAGCGCGAAGCCGCCCATATCACGCAAGCCGTGAACCACCGGATAGGTTCCGGTCATAATGCAAGCATGAGAGGGCAGAGTGAGAGGCACCTGAACGGTGGCGTCGGCGAAGCGGACGCCACGAGCGGCCAGCGCATCCAGGCGCGGCGTCTTTGCCCCCTTGGGCGGACCGCCCGATTGGTAGCAGCCGAGGTGATCGGCGCGAGTCGTGTCTAACGTAATCAGCAAGATGTTGGCGTCACGAGGCTTAGACTGGGACTCGGCCTGTCGTGCGCCCTCCCGGCAGCCAACCAGGAGCAGCGCGAGCCCGCCGACGGCGCAAACGGCCAGGACGATTGTGCGGGCAGATCGGGAATGAGGGCGTAACGGGCACTGCATTTCTCTGGGGACTATCTTATAGCAGCGGGCTCGAAGAGGGAACATGTTTGAGTGCCCGGGCCGAGCCAGTCTGCGACGGGGCGCGGGGCCGCCCAGAGCTGTTGAAATGGCTATCAGAGTTGAGGGAAGGGAAAACCGGGTTTGAGCGTTCTTCTCATGCGCCACGCGCTTGCGGCAGGCAGCGGTCTGACCAGATCCCGGCCGCATGTCTGGGATCTTCCGCGCAAGGATCACTTGACTTTGGCGGGGACTCATCAAAGACTGAGCTTCCGGGGCCTCGTATGACTCTTGAAGGCAGTGTTAGTTCATGATGAGTGTTTGTGGCAGAAATTTCCGGTCGGATTTGGTTCGCGCGGTTAACTCCTTCCTGCGGATCATGGACATCCGTCGGAGAGCCCCGTCGGGTTGGGTGAATACCGCCCTCTTCATGGCCGCGATTAGTCTCTCCCTCTCGATCTCTCCGGCCCAATCGAACCCTGTGCCGGAAGTAACCGCCCCGCAGATTGAACAGACCTTCAAGCTCAAGGCGGAGCGAAACCTGGTTGTGGTGCGGGTGATCATACAAGACTCCGGCGGGAATATGATTGGCGACCTCCGGAGTGAAGATTTCGAAATCTTGGACAATGGAAAGCCGCAGACGATTCTAGATTTCTCCGTTGAATCGAAGGCACCGAAACCTCTGAAACCGCAATCGCCAGAGATGCCGGCAGACACCGGGACGCAGCCAGGGCCAGGACCAGCACCCAAAACATCCAGCCGCTACTTGGCGTTGTATTTCGATGACATTCATATGTCTTCCGACGACATCATCCGGTCACGCGACACCGCAGTTCAATTTCTGGATTCGGCGCTCGCGGAAGGCGACCGCGCGGGGATTTTCACATCGTCCGGCCAGCGCCAACTCGATTTCACCGATGACCGGGCGAAACTCCGCGCGGCTCTGGCGCTGCTGCGCACGAGGCCCGTCGCGGGACCCAGCACCGACCCCTGTTCCGATATGTCGGACTATGAGGCCTACATGGTGGCGGAGCTGCATGATCGCTTCGCGCTGGCCATCGCCACCGAGGAATTCCTTCAGTGCCGCTATGGGCAGCGCGGCGGTGGTGATGCCGGCGGCCGGGGAGGGGGCGGGGCCGCTTCGCATTTTTTGGACATGGCCCGCCGTGACGCGGAAATTGAGGCCCGGAAAGTCCTGCGGTCGAGCGAATTCGAATCCAAGCACGTCCTGCGCGGGGTTGACCGATTGGTGCGCCGCATGGCCTCACTTCCCGGGCAGCGCAGCATCGTCCTGGTCTCTTCCGGTTTTTTCGCGGAAGGACTTATGTTTGATTTGCAGGAAGTTATTGACCGCGCCTTGCGCCTGAACGTGGTGGTGAGCGGGCTCGATTCGAGGGGCCTTTACGTGGTCATCGCGGGCGACCGCGAAGGAGGGAAACATCTGCCGGTCGAGTACAGCGCCGTCCAGAGAGCCCAGAAGGAGGAATTTGAGTTCGCCCGTCAGCGTCTTGCCACCCAAACCATGCAGTCGCTGGCGGAAAGCACCGGAGGTATTTTCTACAACAATAACAACGACCTCTTGCGAGGATTACGAAAGATCGCCGGACTGGCGGGAACGTATTATGTTCTGACCTTCTCGCCCAAGAACCTCAAGGTGGATGGCAGCTTTCATTCGCTGAAGGTCCGGATCGCTTCCAGGAAGGGTCTGACTATTCAGGCCCGCCGAGGCTATTTTGCCCCCAAGAAAACATCCAATTCTGGCGCCCAGGCAGAGGTAGAAATTCGCCAGGCGAGTTTGTCAGAGGAAGAATGGAACGATTTGCCTCTGGAATTGCAGACGCGATTAGTCCAGTCGAGTAAGCAGAGCGCCCAACTCTCGGTTGTCGCCCACGTGGACGCACGCCAGTTAACGTTTGGAAAAGATAAGGGGTTGAGCGTGAACGGCCTGACGTTTGTGGCCGTTCTCTTCGACCGAAATGGAAAGTACATTACGGGACAACGCAAGCTGGTGAATTTGAGACTTTCCGACGCCACTTTGCAGGGCGTCCTGCGGTCCGGCATCCAGGTCGAAGCCCTATTCGACGTCGCTCCGGGGAGTTATCTGGTTCGAGAAGTGGTGCGCGAGGCGCAGGGCGGACAGATGTCGGCCCTGAGCCGAAAAGTAGAGATTCCGGAATAGAAGCGGCGCGGGGTTCTTCGAGAACAATCACAATGCAGGGTGGCTCTGGCCGCCACCGCCGGGTCGCAGGGATTCGCCCCCTCAAACTGAGGGATCCGCAACACTCGAGACTTAGCGCTGCTTCCCGCCTTCAAGTCCTTGCAAGTCTCGCTCGATACCCACTAGCAGCTTTTCCTGATGTTGCGCCACGGCCTGCTCGCGGGCCAGGCGTAAATAGCGCAAGGCCTGCGGCCGGTCACCGGCGCGCGCGTAGGCGGCTCCCACCGCATAAAGGCAGGTTGCCTTGTTCGCCTCATCGGCTGCCTTGAAGCTCCTGAGCAAGTGGTCGATCCCTTCCTGGTAGTTTCCCTGGTTTACCATGATGCGGCCCAGGTTGAAATGCGCCTGGGGGAAACTCGGCCGGTTCTCCACCGCTCGGCGGAACTCCGCGACCGCTTCCGACAACTTTCCTTCGCGCTGCAACAGGTCGCCCAGATAATTGTGCGCGTCAGCATGATAGGGGTTGATCTCCAGCACTTTTCGAAAGGCCGCTGCAGCTTCCCGATGTTTGCCCTGTTGCACCAAAACCAGACCGTAATAGTAATGGCTGTCAGGGTAGTCCGGAAGCAGTCCGACGGCCGCCCGGTAGTGCTCCTCCGCCTTCTCGAACTGTCCCAGCCTGCCGTAAAGCGGGATCAAAGTTACGTGGGCTTTGATCAACTGTGAGTCGATTCCAAGTGCTTTTTCGAGCTCGGCCACCGCCTGCTCGTACTTTCCCTGGTTCGCCGATTCCGTTCCCATCTGGAGCAGGTTCTGGGGGTCCGTGTAAAGCTCCTTGAGTTCGGCCAGCAGCCAATCTCCTGAGCCCGGCACATCATGCTTGCTTTTTTCGTACAAGGCCAATTCCTCGCGGGACAGTTCTGTTTTGCCCTGGTCGCGGTAAACCAGCGCCAGAGCGTAGTGCGCCGCGCCAAAGTAGGGAAAGATCTCGCACGCCTGGCGCAACGATTCCGCGGCGCCTTCCAGTTCCTTGCGCGCCGCCTTCACCCGCCCCAACCCGTAGTGCGCTTCGGCGCTGTCGCCATGCCTTTGCAGGATGCCTTGGTAAATCGCCCCCGCCTCCTCGCGCTTTCCTCCGCCCAGCAAACACTCTCCCAGCTTCAATTGCGCCGGCAGATATTCGGGCAACAGCACCAACCCCTGGCGCAACACCCCGGCTGCCTCGTCGAACTTCCCCTCGGCGGCCAGAACCAGTCCCAGGAAATACGCCCAGCGGAACGACGCCGGATCGAGCCCGTGCGCCCGGCGGTAGCAGACGGCGGCGCGCCCGTCGCTTTGGTTGAAGGCCTGGAGAATCATGCCCAGTTGTCCGTTTGCATACGCATCTTGAGGATTGGCGAGAGCAGCGTTGTACGCCGTCTCGACTTTGGCGCGGACATGCTGAGGGAAGCGCTCGAGGGAGAGGCGGGGCAAATCCGGCAATGAGGATGGCTGCTGGGGCGGGCTCGCCATTCCTCGACCCCACGCCAACAACAGAGTGAGGGCCACACGACAAGTTCCGCGCCATACTCGAGTTTTCGACCGAGTCATCGTTGCCGTCCGGCACTCATCAGACCAACTTCACTGCGCTTGTCCCGACCCTTGGCGAAGAGTCACCGCTCGATCCACTTCGACCTTCTCCCAGGCCTCGCGCGAGCCGTCGGGCCACTGCACTACCACTTTGTCGACGTGGGGATTCTCTCCGAGTCCGAAATGGGCCTTAATGTCGCTCGCGCTTGCGAAACTGCCGTCTGTCGCAACCCGGCGGAGAAGTTTTCTCCCCGCCTGATGGACTTCCACTTTCGAGCCCACTCCAAACCGGTCGCCTTTCGCCGCCTCCAGTTTCACCTGCAGCCAGTGACGCCGGTTCACTCTGTCAGCCTGATTGAGAAACAACCGGACCGGGCCGTTGTTGTTCGTCACCACGATGTCGAGATCACCGTCGTTGTCGATGTCGCCGAAGGCCGCCCCGCGGCTCACTTCCGAGAGCTCGAAGGCAGGGCCGCCGTCGGCCGTGGTCTCGCGGAACTTCCTCCCGTTCCCTTCGTTGTGGAACAACTGGTTACGCTGGTTGTAGGGGTATCGGCTGCCAGCCAAGGTGCGGATAGCAAAGACGGCGCCATTGGCCATAAAAAGGTCGAGACTGCCGTCATTGTCGTAATCCAGCCATCGCGTGCCGAAGCCGGTAGAACCCGAGGTGGGTTGAAGCAGCCCAACCTCTACGGTAACGTCGTCGAAATTACCTTTCCCATCGTTTCGGTAGAGAATACACCCCTCGGCAGTAAGATTCGTTACCAGAAGGTCTTCGTCGCCGTCGTTGTCGAAGTCGCCGACCGTCACGCCCATTCCCGCTTGAGCGACTCCCTGGCTGTTGTATGCCACCCCCGAAATCAACGCCGTATCTTTGAAAGTGCCGTCGCCTTGGTTCGTCCAGAGAATGTTGGCCGCCCGGTCGTTCGCCACATAGATGTCGGGCCAGCCGTCGCCATTCAGGTCTGCGCACACGACGCCCAGTCCAGGCCCGGAAGCCGCTCCGATCCCTGCCTCTCCCGTTGCGTCAGCGAACGTCCCGTTGCCCAAATTCCTGAACAGCCGCGACGTAACCGGGCGATATACACTGGGGGCGCAGTAGTC
>CAZTHM010000148.1:0-8588 GCA_964613505.1 uncultured Acidobacteriota bacterium
TGCGGCGCATTGTGTGGCATTCCGCCCCACTGGCTTTGCGCGGCTGAGCCGGTCAAGAACTAACTCGTCTTGGAGCTCGCGGAACATGGGGAGAGCAGGACTTTCAAGCAGGGAGAATTCTCGAGGTAGTCGAACGCCTCGACTCCCGCTTCGAGTGGGAAGGTCTTGGAGATGAGCGGCAGGACGTTGACGGCACCGCGGCGAAGCAGGTCCAGCGCGGGCGGAAAGTTGCCGCAGCGGGAACCAAGGAGTGTGATTTCATCGACGACCAGCTTCGTGGCGTCGAACTCCGGAGGTTGGCGGAAAGTGGATTTCATCACCACGGTGCCGCGCGGCACGGTCAATCGAAGCGCCTCGTTCAGGGCGCTGGGCGAACCGGTGGCGTCAATCACCACCGTAAAGCTTCGGGGCTTCAACTGTTCACTCCCCACGCGGGCCACGTTGATCCCCCACGCTCGGGCCAGGTCGAGCTTCCAGCCGTGCTTGCCGATCAGGGTCACGCGCGCCCCAATGTGGTGCATGACCTGGGCCACCAGCAAGCCCAACCGGCCATCCCCGAGCACGCCCACGTGGGAGCCAGGGAGAATGTCTTTCTGTTCCAGAATTTCCGCTGCCGCCGCCAGCGGCTCGACGAAGACGGCGGCCTCATCCGGAATGCCCTTGGGGACTTCGTGGAGATTGACGGCCGGCAGGACCACATACTCCGCGAAGGCGCCGTCGCGGCCCACGATCCCCATCACCGTGCGGGTGGGACAGTGCCGGCTCAGCCCCCACAGGCAAAAGTTACAATCCCAGCAGGAGATGTTGATTTCGCCGACGACGCGCTTTCCAACCCACTTCTTCTCGGCGCATTCCACCACCCGCCCTACGAACTCGTGGCCGGGAATCCCGCGGAAGCTGGAATATCCCTTCAGGATTTCGCGGTCGGTCCCGCAAATTCCCGCCATCGTCACCTGGATGAGAGCATCGCCGGGGCCCGGCCGGGGCGTCTCCATCTCGCGCAGCGCGAGTTTTCCGTCGAAGTAGAGAGCTTTCATCGGAATAGTGAATTGTGAATTCTGAATGGTGAAGGGGCGAATCTTCCGAACTGGTGTCTCGTCGTTAGGCTCTCGAATGCCTTCGAATGCGCGGCGCTGTCGCAGCGACGGGCAGCACCTTCAAGCTGACTTCAAAACCCTCGATTCACCATTAAGAACTTAGAATTCAGAATTCTCCGTCATTTTCTCGAGCGCCCGGGCGATCTCGTCATCCTGGTCGTCCAGCACCGTGCGCAAATCGAGGAGCAGCCGGTCGCGCTCGATCCGTGCGATGATGGGCGGCGTATTTCGCCGCAGGAGCGCCTCAAGGTCCGAGGCGCCAAGCCGCGAATGGGCGGCCGCCACGAGGCGCGTGGGAAGCGATTGGCCCGGCGTCGAGCCGCCCCCGATCACCGACTCTCCGTCCTCGAGGGTCACGGAAAAACCGGGCAGCGCGGCGAGGCGTTCCGCCAGGCGCCCGGCGCGCAAGGCTATTTCTTCGCGGGTCGCGTACATCATGCGCAATGCCGGCACGGCACTCAAATCGCCGCGAAGATAGAGGGCCACCGTTGCCTCGAGTGCGGCAATCGTCAGTTTGTCGACACGCAGAGCGCGGAACAGTGGATTTTTCCGTATCTTTTCGAGCGGCGCGGGTTTGCCCGTCAGGATTCCCGCCTGCGGACCGCCCAGCATCTTATCGCCACTGAATGTGACCACATCCACGCCGGCCTTCAGGCTGGTGCTGGCGGGCGGTTCGCCCTGGATGCCCAGTGGAGCAAAATCCAAGAGGCATCCGCTGCCTAGATCTTCCATGACGAGCAGATTGTTTTTCCGGCCTAAATCAATCAGTCCGGCAAGCTCGGGACGCTCCGTGAAGCCCACGATGCGGAAATTGC
Source organism: uncultured Acidobacteriota bacterium (assembly GCA_964613505.1). Classification (GTDB taxonomy): domain Bacteria; phylum Acidobacteriota; class Terriglobia; order UBA7540; family UBA7540; genus CAZTHM01. The sequence goes on from CAZTHM010000148.1 coordinate 1,913, forward strand.
TGGGGTGAACGCGCAACAGAACGCGTGTGCGTTCACTGATGGCTGCGGCGTAGTCTCCGAGGCGGGTGCGATTGGTAGTCCCCACTTCGCGCAGAATGGCGCCGCTCTTGGCGCAGATGTCAGGAATGCGAAACGATCCGCCAATCTCAATCAGCTCGCCGCGCGAGACGACAACCTCGCCGCCTTCGGCGAGCGTGTTGAGCGCCAGAAAGACGGCCGCCGCGTTGTTGTTGACCACCAACGTCCGCTCCGCGCCCAGCAACTGAGCGAACAGGCGGTCCGTGTGCGAGTCGCGTTTCCCGCGCTCGCCCCGCGCCAGGTCGTATTCCAGGTTGGAATAGCGCGTGGCGGTTTCAGCCAGATGCTCGACCGCTTCCCGCGCCAGAGGGGCGCGGCCGAGGTTTGTATGCAGGATGACTCCGGAAGCGTTGATGACGGGCCGAAGCGAGTACTCTAGATTGGTTTCGGTGGCGGAGATAATTTCCTCCTCCAACATCTCGGCCGAAACGCCCGAGATCTGGCCGCTCGAAATCCTGCCGCGCAGGCTTTGAAGGACTTTGCGCGTGGCATCGACGACCAACCGCCGGCCCACCCGGGCCTCGAGGGCGCGCAATGCCTCACGCCCGAGCAGTTCGTCAACCGCCGGAATCTGGCGCAGGAGGGACACGGCTGCCTGCTCGGAGCTGTTCTCAGGAAAACCCATGCCGGCCTCAGCGGCGGGACCCGGAGAATTCGGGAATCCTCGCACAGAGCCTTTCACCTTAGCACGAACGGCGCCAATTTTTCCATTGACGCCCTTTGCTGCGCGGGGAGTATAATTTTGCAGTCTGCTTGCGCGGAGGGGCTCCGAGTGACAACCGACGAAGAACTAAACAAGCTCGAAGACAATATCCGCCGTCTGAAGATCGAGTTCGAATCCTACTTCAGCGGCGGCCAGCCGCGCGCCCCGCACGACACCGTCTTCCGCGTGGAAACGACCATCAAGAAATTCAGCGACAACACTTCCAAGCTGAACATCAGCCACCGCTTCAGATTCAACCAGCTCGTCCAGAAATACTCCGTGTACAACGATTTATGGCGAAGGAAACTCAAAGACAAGGAAGAGGGCCGCGGGTCTTTTGGTGCGCAAAAACGCCCGGCAGAAGAAAAACCTTCCGACGGCTCCTTCCGCGTCGTTTGCGCGAATCCGGAAATGGAACCGGAGAAGGTGGATCAGTTGCTGAAGGCCATGATTGAGGCCAAGCGACAGACGGGTGAGCGCGTGGACAATATCGATCCCTACCAGTTTTCAAAATTCGTGAAAGAGAAGACCCGCCAACTTAAGGAATCTCTGGCCTGCGAGAAAGTGCAATTCTCGGTCAGCGTGGAAGAAGGCAAGGTGAAATTCAAGGCGGTCAAGGGAGAGTAGGCCACCCCTTGGCCATTCCATCTTTACCTCACTCTGAGCACAATCCTGCATGGGACGAATCCGGGCAGGGCGGTATTGGCATCGTCCGGTATGCGCGTAACTACCCTCGAACTCTTTTCATGGTCGGATTGCTTTTCCTATTCGGCCTCAGCATTCGCTCTGGACGCACGGCGCCGCAGCCGGCAGCGGTCCTGGGAAACTCCGACCGTTTCACCCCCTTTGTTGTCACACCTCACCGGGTGGTTGAGAAGATGCTCGAACTGGCGGGGGTCGGGTCAGACGACACGGTCTATGACCTCGGCTCAGGCGACGGCCGCATCGTGATCGCCGCCGCGCAGAAATTCGGCGCGCGCGCCGTGGGTGTCGAAATCCGAGGCGAGCTGGTGACGCAGGCGGCGGCGGAGATCGCGAAGCTGGGACTTCAGAAGCGCGTCCGAATCACCCACGGCGACATGTTTGAAGCGGACCTCGGCCCTGCGACGGTCGTCACTCTCTACCAACTCACCGCTGTCAACAAACGCTTGCGGCCTCTGTTGGAAAAGAGACTGCATCGCGGCGCGCGCGTAGTTGCATGTGATTTTGAGGTTCCCGGCTGGACACCCCAGAAAACCGCGCAGGTGACTTCCGAAAATGGAAACGAGTATAAGATCTTCCTCTATGTCCGTCCCTAGGTGGAGGCAACAGTAGGAATCCCCCTCTCGAACATGATGTTAGGGCAGATGGTCAGAAAAGCTTCCCCTTTCGCCGTCAAATCAATACAATTTCCTGTTCCCGGATTGAGCGCCGGCCCTCCAGCGGACCAGGCAAGCCGTGAGCCCTGAACCGTGCGACGCAGGCGGGAACTCTGATTCTGAATTTTAACTTCATCTCTGAAGGAGCAATTATGAAGAAGATCTCCCGGGCGCTGATCAGCGTCAGCGATAAGGCCGGGGTCGCAGAGTTCGCGGAAGGGCTGGCGGCCCTGGGCGTAGAAATCCTCTCAACTGGCGGCACGGCAAAGTTGCTGCGTGACAAGGGGCTGAAAGTGCGCGACGTCAGCGATCTGACAGGCTTTCCCGAAATGCTCGATGGGCGCGTCAAGACGTTGCACCCCAAAGTCCACGGCGGCCTGCTCGCCGTCCGATCCAACCCCGAACATCAACGGCAAGTCCAGGCTCACGGGATCGAATTCATCGACCTGGTTTGCGTAAATCTATATCCCTTCGAGAAGACAGCGGCCAAACCCGGCGTGAAATTCGAAGAGATCATCGAGAACATTGATATCGGCGGGCCGTCAATGATCCGCAGCGCGTCAAAAAATTTCGAGGACGTGACGGTGGTCGTGGATTCCGCGGACTATACCAGCGTGCTGGAAGAAATTCGGGCGAACAATGGCGCCACGACGCGAGAGACACGCGCGCGGCTTTCGCGCAAGGCCTTCGCGACCACCGCCGCCTACGACGGCGCCATTTCCACCACGCTGCAGAAACTTGCCGGTGACGGACCCTTCCCTCTGAATCTCCACATGAACTTTCGCAAGACTCTTGACCTGCGCTACGGCGAGAACCCGCATCAGAAGGCGGCGCTTTATCTCGACCCCACGGTGGCGGGCCGTGGGCTGGCGTACTCCAAGCAACTCCAAGGGAAGGAGCTCTCTTACAACAATTTGGTCGATCTCGAGGCGGCGTGGCGGTTAGTCTGTGAGTTTGAAGAGCCGACGACGGCCATCATCAAGCACACCAACCCGTGTGGCATCGCTTCCGCGTCGTCGCTCGCCGAGAGCTATCAGAAGGCGCACGATGTGGATCCGGTGTCCGCATTCGGATCCGTGATAGCCTTTAATCGCAAGATGGATGGAGCCGCTGCCGAGGCGATGTCCAAACTGTTCGTCGAGGCGGTGGTGGCGCCGGGTTATGAAACTGCGGCCATCGAGAAACTCGCCGCCAAGAAAAACCTGCGGCTCATGGATATGTCCACGACCGGGGGCGACGATTACGGGCCGCAACTCAAGAGCGTGGGTGGTGGCCTGCTCGTTCAGACGCCAGACACGGCGGGCGCCAATGTCGCGGAGTGGAAGTGCGTCACGGAACGCCAGCCCAGCGAGGCCGAAATGCGCGCCCTGGTATTTGCGTGGCGCGTCACGAAGCACGTAAAATCCAACGCCATCGTCTTCGCCAAAGAAGATGTGGTTGTGGGAGTGGGCGCGGGGCAGATGAGCCGGGTCGATTCCGCCAAACTCGCGGCGACCAAGGCCCGCGAGCTGAAACACTCACTCGAAGGGACGGTGGTGGGCTCCGACGCATTCTTCCCGTTCCCCGACGGCGTGGAAGAAATCGCCCAGGCTGGCGCCACCGCGATCGCCCAGCCGGGCGGTTCGGTGCGCGATGCCGATGTCATCGCCGCGGCGAACCGGCTGGGACTGGCGATGGTGTTCACCGGCGTGCGGCACTTCCGGCATTGATGGCCGCACTGCCTGGCGGCAGCGAGCGGCCTCGGCCGGGTGCAGATGAAAGAGGCAGGCAATGAGCAACTGGGAACCAATCGCAGGCAGTCTCGCCACTCCGCGCGGCTTTCGCGCCGCTGCGGTTGCGGCAGGAATAAGGAAGGCGCCGGGCGCGCTCGACCTGGCGCTAATCGTCTCTGATGTCCCGGACACTGTCGCCGCCGGGTTGTTCACCACCAATCAGGCGGCGGCCGCGCCGGTTCTCCTCTCGCGCCACAACTTGGCCAAGAGCCACGGAGCCGCGCGCGCCGTGATCGTCAATGCCGGGAATGCCAACGCCTGCACGGGCCGCGCGGGATTGCAGGCCGCCGAGAAAATCGTCGAGGCCGTGGCGGATTTGTTGGCCGTCCCGCCTCAACAGGTTTTAATCGCCTCGACGGGTGTCATCGGAGTTCCCCTCAACATCGAACGCATTCTGGAACACCTGCCCAAACTCAAAGAAAGCCTCTCGGTCGCCAATGCCGTGGCGGTTCCCGGCGCGATCATGACTACCGATAAGATCCCGAAGAGCTATGTATTGAGTACGAAGATCGGCGGAAAGGCAGTCTGCCTGGCAGGTATCGCCAAGGGCGCAGGGATGATCCACCCGCGCATGGCGACAATGCTTTCGTTCATCACCACCGACGTCGTAATCAAGCCCCGCGTGTTGCAAACCATGTTGCGCAATGCTGTCGAGGGGTCGTTCAATCGCATCTCGGTGGATGGCGATACCTCGACGAACGACACGATCGTGGCGCTGGCTAGCGGAGCCTCCGGCGTCGCGATACGCCCCGGAGGCGAGAACCGAGCCGCGTTTGTTGCCGGGCTGAATGAACTCTGCCTCACGCTGGCTAAAATGATCGCGCGCGATGGGGAAGGTGCAAAGAAATTGATTACCATCGAGGTCACCGGCGCGCGCGCACCGGGCGACGCGGAACGCGTCGCGCGCGCCATCGCCAACTCGCCCCTGGTCAAGACCGCCATCGCCGGGAGCGACCCCAACTGGGGCCGAATCATGTGCGCGGCGGGATACTCCGGCGCCAAATTCGATCCTTCAAAAGTCGATATTCGCGTGAATGATTTCTACCTGTGCCGGAAGGGTCTCGATGCGATTTTCGACGAGGCGGCGGCCAAGCGTGAACTCGACCAGAAGGAATTGACCCTGCACATCAACTTATACGCTGGGGCCGCATCCACAACTTTCTGGACCTGCGACCTCACCCGCGAATACATCGATATCAACGCCTCGTACCGGACGTAGAGCGAGTTCGGCGAGTGAGCACCGCGCTCAATCCCGCGAGCGCCAGAGTTTCCGGCCTTCCATGCCGGTTTCCACCCAGGAGGCTCGAGCCTCTTCCTGCCTCATTGCACGTCCAGCGTCAACGTGCCAGAGAAGTTCACAAGCGTCCCCGCCGTGCCCGTGATCACAATGTTGTCATAGATTCCCGCGGCTGTTCCCGGCGAACCGGTTCCGGTCAGGGCGACGGTCTGTGGGCTGCTGGCGGCGTTGTCCGTAATCGTCACCGTCCCGGTGCGTGACCCTGCGGCCGTGGGAGTGAATGTCACGTTGATGGAACAACTCGTACCAGCAGCAACCGACGCACCACAGTTATTGGTTTGGGCGAAGTCACCGCTCGAGGCGATGCTCGTAATACTCAACGCGGCGTTGCCGGTGTTCCTCAGCGCGATCGCCTGCGGCGCGCTGGTTATCATGAAGCCTTGCGAGGCGAACGTGAGACTGGAAGGTGAGAGGCTCACGGCCGGCGCGGGCGGTGGGCCGCCATTCCCCTCGCCTCCGCCGCAGGCTATTTGAAGGGCGAAGAACACAAGCGTGATGGATGCCGCAATCGGCGCGGCCAGCCTGAGCCGGCGCACGGGTTTCACCGCCAGGAAGCTGAAGAGGATCAGCGCTGCGAAGGCCAGCCACGGCAATCGAGAGGCTGTGCCTGGGGCTGGCTTGGTCAGCGGCGAGTTGTCCGTCGGCGCAAAGTTCCCTGGTGACGCCGCCGGCCGCGGGAGAGTTGTGATGGTCAGGGTGGACTCCGCCGATGTGGCGCCGGGTGTAACCGTAGGTGGATTGAAAGAGCAGTTCGTCTCCGCCGGCAGGCCTGTGCAGGTGAGCGTAATGGCATTTGTGTACGCCCCGTCGACCGCTGCAACCGTGACCGCGTAGTCGGCGGACTGGCCGGCGGTAACCGTCTGGCTGAGGGGTGAAGCTCCCACGGCGAAATCGGTCACTACAATCTGAATGTCGGCCGCGGACGAAAACGAAACTCCGTTGTTACTCGCGCTGACATTCACGGTGTTCGTTCCAAAGGGACAATTCATGCTACCGGCGGGGCCGGTCCCGCACCCACCCGTCCGATTGAGGGTCGTGAGCTGACAAGAGTTGGGGTCGTTGAAACCGAGTTGCAACGCAGAAAGCGTTTTCCCAGTCGGCGTGTTGCCACTGACCGTAACCGTCGGTGTCCCAGTGAAGATTGGCAGCGCCGCTTGAACGGAAGCGAGCGCGTCCGCGCGACCAACCCCAAAAGTGTTATTCGGAATTGTCCCGCCCAGCGGCACGGCGTTATCGAGGAGGAGACTGCGCAGGTTCGTGCGTGCCGCCACGTCGTCGACTGCGCCGCTCGAGTCGTCGAGTAGGCAAGGGGCGGACTGCAAAACCAGCGCTGCAATCCCCGCCATGTGGGGTGCGGCGGCAGAAGTGCCAAAAAACGGAACATGACAGTCTGGCTGGTCGATATCACACGGGAAGTTTCCCGCTCCAGTTATCGAAACTCCATCGATGGCGGAAATATCCGGCTTGT
>CAZTHM010000149.1:0-8467 GCA_964613505.1 uncultured Acidobacteriota bacterium
CCCCTGCTCGACCACTTCGATGATGGCGAATACCGCCGCGTGGAAGAGATCGCCGGGCAGCCCGCGCTTTACGGCGTCCGCGAAGAGCGGCAAGGAGCGGCCAATCGCCTGAGGTTGCGGGTGCTGGCGGGACCCGCCACGCCGGAAGCGCTTCGCTTGCTCGCCAGCTTGGTCGAACGCCAGCTTTCGGCCAATCTGGACATCAGCCCATTTTATCGCTTGGCAGCATCCGATCCGGTTCTCTCGAGGCTGGTCGTTCACTTTCGCGGCATGCGCATTCCGCAATCGGCCAATATTTACGAGACGCTGATTTCTGCCATCCTCGAGCAGCAGGTCAACCTGAGTTTTGCGCATCAGGTGAAGCGCGCCCTGATTGAGACGTTCGGGAACTCGCTTGAATTCGATGGCCAGCGCTACAACGCCTTCCCCGAACCGGCGGCACTGGCGATCGCGACACCGCGCCATTTGCGGCGCATCCAGATTTCGGGACCCAAGGCGCGCTACATCATCGGCATTTCGCAGGCCGTCCTCGACGGCAGTCTGAATCTTGAGGCATTGCGCGCGCTTGACCCCGCCGCGGCGGATGCCAAACTCCAGAAGTACAAAGGTGTGGGAGCCTGGACGGCACAGTACGTCGGCCTGCGCGCGCTCGGGCATTTGGATTGTTTGCCCGCCGCCGACGTTGGTCTGCAGAAAGCCATCCAGCGCTTCTACGGCCTGCGCAAGCAACCGACCGCCGCGCGCGTCGAACGCATCGCGCGCCGCTGGGCGGGCTGGCGCAGCTACGCCACGTTCTATCTCTGGCTGACATTTTGGGAAGACGCCGCGTGGAAAGACCGGCTGACGGAAGAACTGCGCCTGGCGCGTCGCGGAACCGCTCTCCGGAGTTGACTTAGCGGGGCGAGAAAAGTAAGATTTCAGCGTCAGGAACAAATCCCTTTTCATGATTGGCACCACGGTCTCACATTACCGCGTTGTAGACAAGCTGGGCGGCGGGGGCATGGGTGTAGTCTTCAAGGCTGAGGACACACGCCTGGGCCGGCACGTAGCGCTCAAATTCCTCCCCGAGGAGTATTCGCAGGACCGCCAGGCCGTGGAGCGCTTCCAGCGCGAGGCGCGGGCAGCCTCGGCGCTCAGTCATCCTCACATTTGCACGATCTACGACATCGGCGAGCATGAGGGCCGCCACTTCATCGCCATGGAAATGCTGGAAGGGCAAACCCTCAAGCACGCGCTTGCCAGCCAGCGATTGACGGTCGAGCGCCTGCTCGAAATCGGCATCGACATCGCCGACGCGCTGGTGGCGGCGCACTCGAAGGGGATCGTCCATCGCGACATCAAGCCCGCCAACATTTTCGTCACCGACCGCGGCCAGGCCAAGATCCTCGACTTCGGCCTGGCCAAGCTGGCGCCGAAACGTGAACGCGTGGCGGAAGCCGTCGGAGCGTCGGCAACACAAACGCAAGACGAGAATCTGACCAGCCCGGGCGCGGCGCTGGGCACTGTCGCCTACATGTCGCCCGAGCAAGCGCTGGGTCAGGAAGTGGACGCGCGCTCGGACCTCTTCAGCTTTGGAGTCGTGCTCTACGAGATGGCGACCGGACGGCAGGCCTTTTCGGGCGGCACTTCGGCGGCGATTTTCGATGCCATTCTAAACCGCGCTCCGGCGTCGCCGGTAAGGGTGAATCCCGACTTGCCCGCTGAGCTCGAGCGAATCATCAACAAGGCTTTGGAGAAGGATGCAGGCCTGCGGTATCAGAGCAGCACCGAAATTCTCTCCGACTTGAAACGGCTAAAGCGTGACAGCGATTCCGGGCGGGGCGCCGCGGCGCGGCCGCGCGACGCAGCCCCTGCCCAGCAGGCCGAGAAATCCGTCGCCGTGCTCTATTTCGAGAATCTCAGCGGGGCGAAGGAAGATGAGTACTTCCGCGATGGCATGACCGAGGACATCATCACGGAGCTCTCGAAGGCGAAGGACCTGAAGATTTTTTCCCGTCCCACCGTCCTGAATTACCGCGACAAGTCCATCACCGCCAAACAAATCGGGCAGGAATTGAATGCCGCCTACGTCCTGCAGGGCAGCCTGCGGCGCGCCGGGAACCGGCTGCGCGTCACCGCTCAACTCGTCGACACTCGAACCGACTTCCCTTTATGGGCGGAGCGCTTCGACCGGGAAATGCAGGACGTGTTTGAGGTCCAGGACGAAATCGCGCGCAACATCACGCAGGCGCTGCGCGTCGCGCTCTCGCCGCAGGAAGAGAAGGCGATTGCCCAGAAGCCCACCGAAAACGCGCAGGCTTATGACTACTTCCTGCGCGGGCGCAGCTTCGCCCGGCGCATGACGCGCGCCGACCTGGAATTTGCCCTCCAGATGTTTGAAAAAGCCGTTTCCATGGACGCCAATTTCGCCTTGGCGCACGCCGGCATCGCCCACACCTGCGCGCTCTTCCACTATTTCCACGAACCGCAGGCCAAGTGGATCCAGAAAGGCCTTTCGGCCTGCGAGCGGGCGCTCAAAATCGATCCTCAAATTGCGGAGGGACTTGCGGCCCGCGCTTTGATTGCCTACGCCCAGGGGAAGCACGACGAGGCGATTAACTTCGCACGCCGCGCGATCGACCGCAAACCCGACTGTGAGGGAGCCTATTATGCCCTGGGGCGAGCCTTGTTCCAGGCGGACCGGCTGGACGAGGCGGCGGAACTGGCCGAGCGCGCCGTCAAGGCAAGCGGCGACGACTATAACGTCTATATCCCTTACTCGTTATCGTTGGAGCGCTTGGGGCAGAAGGAAGCCGCGAGCCGGCTCCGCGAGGAGCATATCCGGGTCCTCGAGCGCCAGCTCGAGACGGTTCCGGAGGACGTCCGGGCGCGAATCTTGCTGGCGGGCGATTATGCCTCGGTTGGGAACGAAGAAGGAGCCGTGCGTGAGCTGAGGAGGGCCGTGGCTTTGCGCCCCGAAGACCCCAACGTCCTTTACAACGCTGCCTGCACTTATGGCCTCCTGGCGAAAAAGGCGGAGGCCTTGGAACATCTCAAGAAGGCCTGGGAGGCGGGCTACGTTAACCTGCAATGGGCGGCGCGCGACCCCGACCTTGCCTGCCTGCATGATGACCCGGAGTTTCGCCGCCTTATCGGCTCGGTGGAATGACTCAGGCGGGCACGCGGCATGAACGACGATTTCATCAAACTATTTCTCCATCACAGCCGGCACGTGCTCGGCGAAGTCTATCTGCCGCGCATCGCGCGCTGCCTGGGCTTGCTTTCGGAAAAGGAGATTTGGTGGAGGCCGCACGCCACGTCGAATAGCGTCGGCAACCTGGTGCTCCACCTGGAAGGAAACGTCCGGCAGTGGATCATTTCAGGACTGTGCGGAGCGCCCGACCACCGCGAGCGCGACAAGGAATTTGCGGCGAAGGGTCCCCTGCCCCGCCGGCAGCTCATCGGCCGGCTGCGCAAGACGGTTGACGAGGCCTGTCGCGTGCTGGCCAAGTTGACGCCGCAAGACCTCGCAAGTCTTCAGTCGATTCAAGGATATCGGCTTAGGGGATTCCAGGCCGTCTACCACGTCACCGAACACTTCGCCTACCACGCCGGCCAGATTATTCTCGTAACCAAGATGAAACGGCGGCGAGACTTGAAGTTCACCCATCTCCCGAAGCAAAAGCCGCGGTCCGCAAGGCCGCGCAGACTGCCTGCCCTTTGACCGCAGAGTTCATTCAAGCTGATGGATTTGCCGCGCCTTGACCACGAGGGTTCCGGCGGGAACGACGACGTCGTTAATCGTCGTGGCCTCGGTCTGGTGGAACGGCAGCCCTCTCACCAGGAGCGTGGCTTGCGGCGTGATGTCCGCCAATCCGAGGATGTTGAGAAACGCTGTATCCCTGCTGGTGAAGACGAGGATGGGCGAACCCCCGAGAAGGGACGCATGGGGAAGCAACCAGAATGCCCCGCTGCGGCCATCCTGGCCAACCTGGGCGAGCGACCCCAGGCTGCCCTGCATCGTCTGAAGCTTCAGGAAGATTGAGCTGGCGTCCACGGTGGTCGGCTCGTCGGTCACCAGAGTGTAGACGCCATTGACGATCAATTCCTGCCCGACGGTGATAGCCTTGGCGTCAAAGGGCAGAGCCGGATCAAAGTTGGTAGGCCGCGCGGAATACTGCAGGGCCGTCTCCGGCAACACCTTGACGGTCACCATCGAATCAATGGGGACGAACGTGCTGGCATCCGGCTCCTCCTCCCGCACGTAGAAATCGAATTGCGTGACCTTGCCGGTGCCGTCCTTGGTGACCGCCATCACCAGCCCCAGGAAGGCGAGCTTCTTTTCCTCTACGATCGCCCGGTCTTCGACCTCCACGGTGTCCGCGACGAGGTTGCCGTTCTTATCCATGGTGGCGCCAACCTCCGCCACGCGGCCCGTCTCCAACTGGTTGAGCGCCGGCACGCCGTAGAGTTTGGTCGTGGAAGTAAAGTTGATGGTGACGGCCGGGCCGCTTCCCGAAAGCAATTGCAGGGTCAGTGCTCCAACAAAATTCTGGGTGATGGGATTGGGCTGCACGCTGCGCACGAATCCCACCAGGTCATCAAACTCCCCAAAACCCTTCGCATCGGTGGCGATAACCGGGGTCGCTTTGAAAGTCGGAGTGATAGCCCCGGTCACCTGGCCGTTTTCGTCCAGTTGGATGGAACGGAGCATGTCGAAATCCAAACGCAAAGCGTTGACCTGATTCTTAACCAGCGTCAGGTTGGGCAAAATGGGGATGGCCGGCGTCCCCGTCGAGAGCGTGACCGCCAGCTTTTTGATGGGCGGGTCGCTGGTGGGATCGTAGAGGATCAGTTGGCCGATTGAGAGGCCCATGGTGACCTGGTCGTAATTCTCCTCCGGCACGCTGGATAAATCGATGATGGTGGAAAAATCGCGGAGGGCGCAGAAATCCACCCTCTTCAGTCCCAGGGGCTGGGCCGTGCTCGGGAAAACGGCAACCTCGTTGGTGCTTCCGGCGACCTTGAGTTTCATGCTCGTAATCGTGGCATGAAATGCCAGGACATCCGACACCGGAGTGTCGCCCAGGAAAGTGTAGAGCGCTCCGCGTTGGATTGTCCTGATGGTCGGGCCCTCGTCGCGGCTGCAATTTGAGAAGGTCGCTGCGGATAATCCCAAAATCAGCCAAATCACAAGCTTCCGTCTGAGCATCATTTCTCCCTGCGAACCCCATTCGAGACGACCTAGCGCCGGCCTCGCGCGCCTTGTTCCGCCTCGCGACTGGCAATCTGCATTCCTCATCGCGATTCTTGGAGCCTTCTCGGTCTGATGATCGAAGGCCGGTTTGGGGTTTCCCGCTGATGAACCCCCCTAGCCGGCCAAAAACCGGCCTCTGCCAAAATATAGTGAATCACCCAAATTAGGCAAGAAGGAAGCGTTGGCCGGAAAAGCGACGTCGTGGGGACTGCTTCGAGTCGAGGACTTTGCCGGCGGGGCTTTGGCCTCCCGGCTCAGGAGGCTGCCGCCCTTTCGAGAGCTTGGCGCAATTCCTTGAGTTCTTTGGGGCTCGTGGGAGCGCCGCCGAACGAAACTTGATAGAAGGAATCGACGGCATTGCGGCTGGCCGCGTGCAGGTCGGAGGAGAGTTTCTCAGGAGGGATGGCAGAAAGGTGTTCGAGTGGCGCGCGCGATGCGGGCCGGGCAAAACCCTTTCGCGCCCACACGTCATCCAGCCGCGAGAGCAGTTCCACAAGCTCGCTCGCGCCCGCCCCCAGGTCGGTGCGTCGCGCGGTTGGCACTTTGACGTTCAATTTCCTCTTCAACCAAGATCGCGCTATGCCAAGGCAAATCACAATGACGACGCCCAGGAGAAGCACAATTCCTAGCGCTCCCAGTGAGAGAAGCACGGCCTTGAGTTGCGTCCACAGCCACACCAACATCGCCCGCCAGTTGCCCCCGCGAATGCGGATGGCAAGCTCCGTCAAACCGCTTTGAACCCATTCCCTGAGATTGTCGAACCAGGAAGGCTGGAGGCTAGCGCGCACCGCCTCGAATTCAGCCTGCGGAGTGGGATCGACTTCAACCCATCCCCGGTCCGGAACGTAAGCCTCGACCCAGGCGTGGGCATCGGCCTCGCGAACCGTAAAGTGGCCGCCTCGGCGGTTCCACTCCTGAACCACAAACCCCGTCACGTAACGGCAGGGAATGTCCTGCCACCTCAAGAGAACCGCAGTGGCGCTGGCGAAATACTCACAGTAGCCCCGCTTTTTGTCGAACACGAATTCTGCGACCGGATCTTCGCTCCGGAATTTCCCGACCTCCAACGAATAGTGGCACTCGTTCTGAAGAAATTGGACGGTGTGGTGAATGCGCTCCTCGGGCGAAGTGGCTTCGCCGGCCAGGCGGCGGGCGAGTTGCACCAGGCGCGGGTCGAGCCGCTCGGGAAGGCGCCGCGTCTCGGCGAGCAGTTCCGGCGGGGCCGCGCCGGGCTGCACGAGGTCGCCGCTCCGGCGGTTGAGGATTGCGTAGATTTCGACCGAGGTCGAGAGGGGCATGGTCAGGGTCTGGTGCAGATCGGTCGAGATTGAAGACGTATCGGCGCGGACGATTACTTGTCTTGCCGGAGAGACCAGCAAGCCGGGATTGAAACTTGTCTGGACGATCTTGGTGCGAATGGCGCCCCCCTCCGAGGCGCTGTCGCTCTCCGGGTTGGGAGGGACGTAGGATGTACCGGGAATGTTTTCCAGCCAATCCGAAGTCGCGCGGTCGAGAGCAGGCAGGCCGGGAGCGGCTGGGAGTTGCCGGACAGACGTTGCCGGCGCTTTCCAGGCCCGCCCGTCAAAATGGGTGAAGATGCGTCCGCGCAGCTTCTGCGGGTGTGTGCTCCAGACTCTCATCACGACTTTTGGTGAAAGCTGCAACTGCGCGAGATCTCCCAGGCGCGACTCCGCCGAAAAGCTGGAGTAATGGGTCGTCGAAGTATTCATCAGGTCGGCGGTCGCCAACTCGACGCGACCCTGGACACGGGGCAGCGTCCAGTTGATGCCCGCCGCGATGAGAAAGATCGGCGGCAGCAGGAGCGCCACGCGCCACTTGATTCGAGGAGCGAGCGGCGTCAGTGGCTGGCTTGCGAGCCGGGACGGACTCTCGAGCCCAAGATAGGCAACGCTGGACAAGCCCGCCATGACCAATGCGGGCTCAAGGCGGGCCGCGCCGTTAAACGCCGCGATGATGAATACCCCGAGCGCGCAGGGGATGAGCGTGACCCCAGGGCGCCAAATCCTCGCGCCGAGTAGGAAACCGAAGGCAAACCCCGAAAGTGCAGCCGCGCTCACGCCGGAGAAGAGGTGAATTCTCTGCTCTGAAAGAATGGGATAGGCCATCAACACATAGGCGAAAACCATTGTCCCAACCAGCAACACGAAGGCGATGTACTGGGCGGTGGGCACGACCCACGGCGAGACCTTCTCCAGCCTGTAGAAGGGGGTCAAGAGGCAGAGGAAGACTATCAACCACGCCCCTCGAATGTGGTGCCCAAGATACAGCCCGACTAAGGCGGAGACCAGGAGGGCGGTGAGGGCCAGTTGGTTCAGCCTCTCCGCGCGAGGCGTCCTGGCGAAACTAAACTCAAGCAGCGGTCCGATGCGCAACCGCTCCTCCTGGGGCGGACGCGGCGAGCGCGCGCTCCACGTCCTCCGGCGTCATCAAGCTCACTTCACCCAGTTCCTCTCCCACGTTCTGCCACGGCTTGGTTGTCTCTCCCTCACGAACCACTAACACACGGACGGCGGCGCCCAGCCCTCTCACCCGCCGCAGGAACTCTTCCCTCTGCTCGTCCCAATCCAGCAGGACCGCCACGACCGTCGTGATCTGAGCGAGTTTGTCAAACAGCACGGGACTGATGGTCTGGAAAGGCGGCTGCGGGCAGGGTTCCAAACAGGCCAGAACGTCCAGGATGCTTTCGAGGTAGGCCAGGCTGCGTCCGGCACTCACCTCGTAAATGTCGGGGCCCGCCGCCAGGATATCGACAATGTATTCGCCGCGGCTGAAGAAATCGGCAATCGACGCGGTCACGGAGATCCCTGCCTCGAAGGCACGCTCTTCGCCGGGTTTCGGTTTGGAGGGAAGAAACGTATCGAGAATGACCGCGATCCGGCAGAAGTATTCTTCCTGATATTCCTTCACCACCGGCTTGCCGCGGCGCGCGAACGAGCGCCAGTGAATGTGCTTGATGGGGTCGCCTTCCCGGTATTCGCGCGTGCCGACAAACTCGATGGCGTCGCCGGTTGAGGAAGCCAGCGGAATCCCGCCCGGCTGATATTTCCGCCCCAGCGGCACCACAAAGTCCTCCATGGAATAGAAACGCGGGTAAACCAGGAGGATTTGCTCGGGCAGCGCCACTTCCCGAGTCAGAGCCAAACGCAAGGGGTCCGTGCCGCGAACCTCCGGCCCGCGCAGCAAGTACCGGCCGCGCCGCGTGGCCTCAAG
>CAZTHM010000150.1:0-8452 GCA_964613505.1 uncultured Acidobacteriota bacterium
GCACGCGATTCGGCGCGCTCTTCGTCTACGGCGTGCTGCTTGAACCGCCAGAGGAGCGCAAGTCCGGAAAGGGTTTCGATGATGCTGTCTAAGCCGAAGCCGATGAGGGCAATGCTCGAGGCGGCGCCTCCGGCAGCGAGCGCCACTCCCGCCTCGACGACGTTCCAGCCTACTGTGAAGTATTCGAGGCGGATGGCCCGCCGGCGCAACGCCTCGGATCCGCCCTCGGCCTGACTAGTACTTAGTGACATGGTTTCGCGTCAGATCGAAGTTAATGAAAATTAGACACTTGCGTTCCCAGGAAGCTACGCGGATTTAAGTCACCAAGTACTAGTCACGGGCATTCTGGTCAAAATCTATTTGCTTGCCGGCGGGGTCTTCTTTCCCTCCCAAGTTCCCTTTTCTCCGCTGTCAACCGACCAAGTGCCGTTCAGCTGACCTTTCTTGAGTTTCCCCATGACCACGTAATTGCCTTGCGACGTGTCAATGTGGATTTCGAGCATTTTGCTTTTGTAGCTTGCAGAAGTGATCTCCGTGCCGCCCATCGGAGATGAGACGGATCCGGAGACGACTTCTTTGCTCTGCTCCAGATAAAGCGTGAAAGGCATGTCGCCTTGCGAACTGCCGTGAGATGTGCATTCCCACGTGCCCGTAATCGGGCCGGGCTTGGGCTTCTTTTCTTTAGCCAGGCCTGCACCAGCAAGGCCGACAATGGCTACGCAGATTGCCAGGGAGGTAAGAATTCGCTTCATTCGTAGGCTCCTTTTCTGTCGCAACGACTTTCGAGACGGCACCGCACAACCAGAGTATTACCGACCGGCGGAGGATTCTATAGTCCCCGGCGTCAAATTTCCAGTCACTAATTGCGGGATGGGAAACTAGGAACTCGAAGAACGAAAGGAGGCCCCCGGCAATCGCCGGTGGGCTAATCCATTTCTCCTGTAACCTGCCGGCAATTACGTCATCCCGGCTTCAGCGCACCGTTAGCGTTAGAGCGGTCGAGCGAATCAGGGTGCCGGAGGTTGCGGTGACGGTGAGTGTGTAGGTGTTCCAGTTTGTCCCGGAGCCGGCGCGTTGCCTCCGCAGGCCGTCCACAGGAGGAGAACCAGCATCACCGCGGCTCCCAGCGCTGCCGAGGCTGGCATTGGTTGACGGTCGCGTCGCCGGGCTGTAAGCGCGGCAGCGCAACACAAGGCCAGAAGCGCCAGCGATGCGACCTCGGGGCGTGCCCAGGGCCTGAGCGGTGAGGATTGGACGTGCCCTCCGAATGTCGCCACGGACCGGGCGGTAGTAGTGACAGTCGCCGTGGCGGTCAATCCGCTCGATCCGCTGAGGGCAACGGGGTTGGGAGAAACCGTGCAGACCGCGCTCTGAGGAGCGCCAGTGCACGTGAATGCCACCGGCTGATTGAAACCGCCGCTGGGCATCAAGTTGAGATCATACTGTGCCGACTGACCGGCTGTAACGGTGAGGTTCGAAGCCGCTGTGGCCAGAGCGAAGTCCGCCGTGGTTGCGGTCAGATTCACGGTCTGAGGAAGCGAGGAACTGCTGTTGTAGACGGCAAGCTGGGCCGTGCTAGTTCCACCGGTCTCCGCCGAATAGGTCACGCTGATCGTGCAGGATTCGCCGGGGGCGAGTGTCGCGGAGCAGTTGCTCGACTCCTGAAATCCTGTGGCGCCGGTTCCGGTTATCGCGATGTTGGTGATATCCATCGGCTCGCTGCCGGTATTGGTGACGGTGATGGTCTCGACGGTGCTCGTCTCGCCCACTTCGATGGGGCCGATTTCGACGTCGATGGGGGTAATGTCAATTGAAGTGACGCCGTTATTCCCCTGGAGCGCCATCGTATGAGGGCTGCCAGGGGCGCTATCGGTGACGCGCAGCTCGCCGGTTTGAAGGTCGGTCGTGGACGGCGTGAAGGTTACCAGAATCGAGCAGGTCTCGCCGCCGCCGATGCCAGTGCCGCAGTTGTTGGTCTGTGAGAATCCTTCCGTCGTCGAGACGTCACTAATGGTGACGGGCGCGCTCCCCAAGTTCCGCAGGGTGACGATTTGATCCGAGGATGTTGTCATGACTCCCTGGTCCGGGAAAGACAGGACGCTGGGATCCAAAATCACGGCCGGCAAATCGTCAGGCGCAATCTTGCTCAGGAACCCCAGCGATCCTGAATTTGGGCCGTTTTTGAATGAACCCAGGGTTGTGGGGAAACCTAATCCCGGCGGCCATCCTCCGTAGGTAGAGCCCGCCACGTAGACTGCTGCGGAGGTATCGACGGCCAGCGAGGTTCCCCAGTCAAAGGAGCCTCCGCCCAGGTAAGTGGAGAAGACCAGGGCCGATCCGGCAGGATTTATTTCCGAAACGAACACGTCCGGTTCGCCGGCGCTGGCAGCCTGGATAGGGTTCTTGGTGGGAAAGTCCAGCGAAGCGGTGGTGCCAGTTATGTACGCGTTCCCAGCCACATCGACCCTGACTCCGGCCGCGTAATCTCCACCCTGCCCTCCCAATAAAGTCGAGTAAACGAGCGACGCCTCACCCGCGCCGGCGGGATTAAACTTCGCGAGGAACGCATCCGGACACTGCGTCGAGGCCCCGAGCGGCGCCGGGCAGTCTCCCCCGTTGAGCGCGGTTTGAAACGCGCCGGGAGTGGTCGGGAATCCGGAAGATTGCGTTGTCCCCGAGACGTAGAGGCCGCCCGCTGAATCCACAGCGATTCCTCCCGCACGGTCGGCTTCCACGCCGCCGAGGAAAGTCGAGTAAACAAGATTGGAGCCGGTCAGGTCGAGTTCCGCAACGAACACGTCGGGGCATGGGAACACAATCACTTCCATCGAGCACTCCCCGCCCGCAAAGCCCGGCCGAAAAGCTCCGGCGGTAGTCGGGAAATCCGAGGACTGAGTTTCACCCGTAACGTAGGCGTGGCCCTCGGAGTCCGCAGCCACCGCCACAACCCAGTCGCTCCCGCCCCCGAGGAATGTCGAGTAAAGCACCGACGTGCCCGCGGCATCCACCTTGGCAACAAATCCCAGCGAACACCACGCCGCGCCAATCGCCGTTCCACAATCCGGCGGGAGAGGTTCCGTACGGAACGCGCCGCTCGTCGTGGGGAAGTCGGTCGAGGTCGTCATGCCTCCGACATAAGCGTTGCCCGCGGCATCCAGTGCCAGACCGTTAGCTTGGTCGTAGTTGCTCCCGCCCAGGAACGTCGAATACACCAGGCCGGACCCGTCGGGATTCAGCTTCGCCAGAATCGCGTCGTTCGACGTATTCCCGTCCCCGTCTCGGTTGCAGGTGCCTTCGCTCCCACAGGCGGGCTGCGGCGCTCCCGCGATCGTGGGGTAATCGGGAGAGTTGCTTGTGCCCGCGACGTAGGCGTTGCCGGCATCATCCACAGCGATGGCGTTGGCACTGTCCCACAGGCCGCCGCCCAGGTAGGTTGAGTACAGGAGGGCGCTGCCTTCCGGGTTGAACTTGGCCACGAAGACATCCGACGGCGGCACGAGTGTAATCAGGCCGTCGGGCAAGGGTTGCCCCCCACAAGCGCCGTCCGACCCGCAGCTCGAGTCATAAGCCCCCGGAGACGCCACGAAATCCGTGGAGGTGACAGCGCCGGTAACATAGACGCTGCCCGCCGCGTCCACCGCCACGCTGGTGATTTGCGTCCCGGCGGACTCAAACGCGCTATCGGCGCCACTCAAGTAAGTCGAGTAGCTCAGCACTGGATCGATTATCAGCGGCCGGCTCTTGTCGTAAGCCGCGACTTCAAAACCAATTCGGTTGTCGGCGAGCATGACATAGCGGCCGTCAACGAATTCTGAATGGTGGATGGTGAATGATGAATTGACGACCTGCGGAGTCCGTGGTCCGTCGTCCGTGGTCCGTTGGTTTTCAACCTTTGCGTTTTGCCCTTTACCCTTTGCCTTTTGCTTTTCCGCAAGCTGATAGACGAGCGGCTTATGGAACCGCACCTCGCCGCCATCGGTCGAGATGACGAGGTCGCCCGTGGCGTCGACACGTAGGGGCGCTGTCCGTCGGCTGACGGACGCCCCCGTGGGCGGGGCAAGCCCCGCCCCTACAATTTCCAGCGCGATGGCCTTGGGGTCCGCACTCGGCGCGACCACCCAGTCGTATTCCAGTTGACCTTGATTGCCGTAGTACACCAAATCGATCCCGGGATAGACGTCCTTGTACCTCACCTTCGCGTAATTCGCGACGTTGGTGCGCCACTTTTTCGGATCGTTGCCGATTAGGTAGTTGCTCTTGCCGGGCAGCCTTTCCAGGCCGACGACTTTAGCCTGGGGATTGGCGCCCACCAACTTCATGCGGAGGGTACTGGGTGCTGGGTTCTTGGTGCTGGGGGCTGATGGATTTTGGATTTTCGATTTTGGATTTTGGATTAAAGGGCCAAAGAACTCACCCGCCGTCCAATCCAAAGGATGGACGAGCGACGGTGGAAGCCGCGGGTAGCGCCCCTCTAATCTTGCCCTTTGATTTTTGCCCTTTGATTTTAGACTTCCCTCCCTGAACGACAACACCGCTTCAGTGCTCGTCAGAAACAGCGAATATCCATGCCCGCGAGCGAGGAATTTGATCCGCGAATCCGCCTGTCCTCGATTAACTTCAAAACTCAATGGCAGCTTGCCGTAAGGTTTGATCACGCGTGGCCGACGCCCTGACTCGCCGTGAACAGCGGGAACGGAATCGAGCAGGCGGTTCCCTACCCTGAACGCCAACAGGCCAAGAGCGGCCAGAACCAACATTGCCGAGTAGTAGCGGTACCTGGGAGGATTCGAGCTCGCACTGATTCTCATCGCCGTCTCCTGCCACGGTAAGGGAATTGTATATGCAGTCTACAATAGGGTACAGAAAGGGCCGAGTCAATCCCAATCCGGCATTGATACAGATTTGGAGATTTCCCAGGACCGGACTACGGGCAGCCCTTTTCAAAACCAGAAGTGCCACACTGTGTCGACGAGGGCGTGGGTCAGCGCGGCAGACGAAAGCCGCTGGCGAGTGCGATAGGCGTTGCCGTAGAACATGCCGGCCAGCGCGGCAAGGATCGCGTATCTCCAATTCGGCACCGGGGCGTGGTGGAGGTGGGATGCGCCAAAGATCACCGAGGCGATCAGTAAAGCGTAAATTGCGTGCCGCGGACCAGAAAAGCTCTTGCTCAGGAAGTTCTGCAGGACGCCACGAAAAAGGAATTCCTCCGGGATGGCGATGGTCAGATAAATGGCGAAAAGCTGGAATCCCAGGTCGAACAGCGAAACACCGTGCGGGCGGAATTGAATGAATTTTAACGCGTACCCCAGCGGAATGCCGAGAAGTGCGAACCCGGCAAAGTTGGTGAGGCCGTCGATAATATCGCCCTTCCGAAATCCCAGGCGATAGCCAACGCCCTCCAGGTTTCGAATTACAATGAATGCGTACGCGCCTACGCAAACACAGAACAACGGGAGGAAGAAATAGAGTTCCTCCGTCTCGGTGAAAACCCTGTCGGCCGGCCAAATCCAAATCCCTCGCAGCCACCCGGCGCTGACGGGCAACGCCAGTGCCAGCATGGCCCCAAAGTCCCGCCAGCCGGCACGCTCGGCATGGTGCATCCGGTCGGGAAACAGAAGCAACGTGGGGGCCGCGATATAGGCGGCGAGCTTCGCCAAGGCCAGGATGGAAAACGCGTGCATGCCGAGCGCGAAAATCAAATACGGGATCAGGAGGAGGAAGGGAGCGCCCAACCATAGCCAGGTTGAACTTGCTACCCGCTGTCGCACCAGGCGGGCGACGGCTGGATTGGTTAATCCCACGAAGGGCATCAGGATGAGCACCAGAGAGGCCAGAAGGGCGGCCACGCGAACGGGATCAAGTCGGACCCCGGCCAGTACCATTCCTTCGGCCAGTGCCACGACGAGTACTAACGTAATGACGGCAAGCAAGACCTTTTTCATCTCAGAAACCGTTCGCGCGCTCCCGTGCGGGAAGTTCGCCGCAGGGTCGGCGAGGCGAAGTCCAAGTCCTGGAGGGGTATCACATCATGCGGGCCGAGATTTTTCAATTCCCCGTTGAAGGTCCGCGCGTCGCCCACCAACACGACGACATTCTTCTCGGGATCAAGGTAGCGCCGCGTGGCCTCCGCTACATCCTCGGAAGAGAGCGCCTGAATACGTTCGGGGAAGCGGTTCCAGTAGTCGAGAGGCAGGTCGTGAACGATGAGCTCCAGCATCTGCGAGGCGAGGTGGTTCGACGTTTCGAATTCCAGCGCCATGTGGCCGATCAGGTAGCTCTGGGCGGTGCGTAACTCAGGCCCGGTGATCGGTTCACGGAGACGGATGGTTTCGTCCAAAACCAGGCGCAGGCTTTTCCATGTTTCGCGGTTGCGCGTGTTGGTCTTTGCCACCCAGCTTCCCAAGTTCTGCTGGCAGACCAGTTCACTCGAAGCGCCGTAAGTGAGCCCCGCCCGGGTGCGCAGCGCCTTGAACAACCGGTTTGCCGCGGGGCCCCCGAGGATCTGATTCGCCACGGTCAGCGCATAGAAATCCGAGCTATCGCGCCGAATCGCCAGGTTTCCCGCCCGGATTTCTGTCTGCACCGCATCAGGCTTGTCAATCACGATTACCTGCCGTTGGCGGCGAACGCCGGGCGGGATTACAGGCGGAGAAGACGAATGTCTTGCGGCGCTCCAGCCGCCGTAATACCTTTCCGCCCGTTGGAAGGCTTCCTCGGCAGACATGTCTCCCACGATTGCGAGGATGGAATTGTCCGGGTGGTAGAACTGCCGATGAAAATTCTGAAGGTCATTCCGCGTGATGCGTTGGACCGAGTCTTCTGTGCCGTCGAGCGGATGGCCATACGGAGAGCCCGCAAAGATAAGGGTGTTGAAAATGGTGTCAGCCACGTAGACCGGCTCGGTGCGCATGACATTTAGAGCGGAAAGGGTTTGTGTCCTTCGGCGCTCGATTTCCGGCGAGGCAAAGCTCGGGTGCAGGACAACGTCCGCGAGCAAATCGAAACCCAGGTCGGCGTGGTCGGAAAGAACCGTCAGAGCCGCGAAGGAAGCATCCCAGTCTGCCCCCGTGTCGATGCTGCCCCCCACGAAGTCGATCGCTTCAGCAATATCGCGTGCGCTACGCCGCTCGGTTCCCTGAGTCAGGAGCCCGGCCACGAGTTGCGCAGTTCCCGCGAGAGCAGGCGGATCGGCTTCGGCCCCGGATTTCACAACCAGTCTAAGCGAAAGCAGCGGCAGCGAGCGGCGCTCAATTGTTACGATTTGCAGGCCATTGGAGAGCCGGCGCACTTGCGGCACCGGGAGAACCAGCGGCTGGGGAGGCGGAGCATCCGGCGGGAAATCGCGCGCCTTGGCTGCGACGAGGCCTGCAAACATCCCGACCAACAGGAGTGCAAGGATTCGGCAGGCACGAATCTTGCGCTGCAAAGTCCCGAGGCAAGAAAGACTGGTGAGAGTTCTCTTGTGACGTTCAAGACCGTTCATCGCGTCCTTGTAGTGCTCGCAACAGACGTTTTTTCTTTCCCCCACTTCCTACTTCCTATTTCCTGCTTCCTTCTCTGCCGGAAGTACTTCCAGTACCGTTTCGTTTTCGGCGACAAAATACTTTCTTGCGACGCGCTGGATGTCTTCGGGTGTGACCGCGAGGAATCGATTCAATTCTGCGTCGAGAAGGTTCGCGTCTTTGAGGACGACGGCCGCGTAACCTAGTTCGTCCCCCAGGCTCTGGACGCTTTGGCGGCTTATGACGAAGTCACGCAGGACTTGATTCTTGGCTTTGGTTAACTCTTGCGGGCTGACGGGTTCTTTTTTCAATCGGTCCAGCTCCGCTTCGACTTCGAGTTCGCCTTCGGCGGGCGGATGCCCCTCGTTCATGATGGCAAGGACGAAGAACAGGTTCGGGTCTTCGGTGAAGTTCCCGGTCGTCTCGGCCTGCAAGGCAATTTGCTTGTCGTAGACAAGCCTCCGATAAATTCGCGAACTCTCGCCGTCTGAGAGGATGCGCGCCACGAGACGCAACGGGTAGGCGTCCGGCGTGCCGTCGGCGGGCATGTGGTAGCCCGCCACGAAGGCGGGCAGCGCCACGGACAGTTTAGCTTGGGCAGACTTCTTCGACGTCTGCGGCGGTTCCTGAGGAATCATACGGTTCTCGAGACCCGGGCCTGGGGCAATCTTCTCAAAATATCTCCTTACCAGCGACTGCGCTTCTCCTAGATCGAATTCGCCTGTGATCACCAGCGTGGTGTTGTTCGGGACGTAGTAAGTGTCGTAGAACGCGCGGATATCCTCGACGGTGGCGCGGTCTAAATCCTCCATGCTGCCGATGGGGGTGTGTTGATAGGGATGCACGGAATAGGCGAGCTTGTAGAGTGTCTCGATGACGGTTCCGTAAGGCTGGTTGTCGAAGCGCGAGCGGCGCTCCTCTTTTACCACTTCCCTTTCCGTATCGAAGGA
>CAZTHM010000151.1:0-8445 GCA_964613505.1 uncultured Acidobacteriota bacterium
ACGGAAATACAACGAAGACGTCAAGAAGGCCATTAAGACCCGTCAGGATAATATTCGCGAGCGCAACACGCAACTCGACGAGGGCGTTTTCAGCGCAACCGCCGATCCCAAGAAAACTTCGGTCCCTCCGCCGCGTGAGGAAGTTCCTCCCCATCTGAACTTCGCGCCCCTGGACAACGCCGTCGAAGCTCTGACTCGCAGCGCGGAAAAATACGACAGAGCGCTGGCCAAGGCGCGCGAGAATCGTGGCGCCGCCCTGGGCCGAGCCTCCTTGCGCGCCACCAACGCCAAACTGATTGAAAGCGAGCGAGCGCTGACCAACCCCGACGGCCTGCCCGGCCGCCCGTGGTTCCGACACATGGTGTATGCACCCGGCGTGTACACAGGCTACGACGTCCGGACACTTCCGGGCGCGCGCGAGGGGATCGAACAGAAAAAGTGGCAACTGGCCGAGACTGAAATCGCCCGCGCAGCCAAAACGCTCCAGGCCGAAGCCGCGGTGATCGACTCCGCTGCCCAGGAACTAGAAAACGCCATCCGTTGACAGCTCATTGTCCAGCCTAGGTCGCGCGAACTGGGGGCCCCGTGGCTGTTGCCCGTTTCCCGACAATTTCGTGTCCACCCTTCAGATTTTGAAACAATGAAATAGCCTTCGGTGTCAATACGAGTGGAGGCGAAAGCGGCTTAGCCCACACTCAGAAAAGAGAAACCAGGGGTCCCGCACTCGGGACTCCGCACTGGAGGTGTGTCGATGTTCGAGAATACGCTGCTTGAATCCTCGGCCGATCGGATCCCCCTGCTGACCAGCCGCCATCGCGTGGTTGCGATGACCGCAGGCCTGGGAGGTTTCCTGGCCGCACAAAGAGTGATTCCCTTGTTTTTGCCCACGGCTAGCCCGAGAGCTCTGCTGATGCAGTCACTCCTCGTAGGCGGCACGATGGCGCTCCACGCGCTGATGGTTTGCTACGTCTACGGTGCGGCGCAGCGATCCCGGTTGCGCGCAAGGGGATGGGCCGCCGCGACGTTCCTTTTCAGCTTTGCAGGTTTCCTGGCGTTTCTGGTCCATGCGGCGCTGAAGACCGGCGACTGGAAGCGAGCCACCGTTCCCATTGCTTATATCCTCGAGGCAGTTTTGCTGGGAGGGCTGGTTATTGTGCCGCTCATCCGGACCCAGGCATTGGGTCTTGGGGAGCTGACCAGACGCTGGGTGGTCGTGCCCTCACCGCCGCCTCCTCGGGCGTCCCGCGTTTCCGGGCGGCCTGACACACCGAAGGCGGCGCGGCCAAGCGTCCGCACCCCGCTTCAGTTACCTCTCGTGATCCCCAGCGCAATCGAGCGCTTCATCGACGAAGAGGTGATCACCGATCCTGCTCCGTTCGTGGCAGTGCCCGGAGGTGTGCCCTGGGGCGGTCGCGATGGAGTCCCCTACGGCATCGCGACTGGCACCCAGAGCGCGTTGCCACCTCCACCTGTCCGCGCGGCAAAGCAAAAGCCGGCCCAGATTCGCCAGGGCGGAATAGTGGTCGCGGCCAGGGCCATCCACCAGCCGCGCCCTGATTACCCGCCACTGGCAAGGATGGCTCGCATTCAAGGGGTTGTGAGGCTGGAAGCGGTGATCAGCACCGACGGCACCATCCAGAACTTGAAGCTGATCAGCGGCCCTCCACTCCTGGTCCCGGCTGCGCTCGAGGCCGTGGCGCGCTGGCGCTACCAGCCCACGCTGTTGAATGGCGAGCCGGTGGAGGTACTCACTGAAATTGACGTGAACTTCCACCTGGCGGAGTGATGTGGAGCCAGACCTCAGTGCACGCGGACCCGCAGCCGTTCGACGTTGCGGCCTCAGGGCTTCTTGGGGAGTGGTGCGGCGGATGGTGTGGCCTGTCGAGGCGCTGCGGTCTGGCCCGCAGTGTCTTTGCTTCGCCTGACGCGCCACCCCTTAAATTCGGGGAGAACGTTCTTCATCGGTTTGGCAGGCGCGGTCTTTCCGCGCATTGCGAGGCTCAACTGGTTTTGGCAAGCGGCTAGGTTATTCTGAGTTGCGAGAAGACCTTCGTCTTGATTCTGCAGCAAAGCCGCAAGATGGGGCTGAAGCGCCTGCTGCAAGTCGAAAAGCTGATTCCCCGCCTGGCTAAACTGGGCGCCCAGGCTGGCGTTCTCGTGCTGCGT
The DNA here is from genome assembly GCA_964613505.1 of uncultured Acidobacteriota bacterium. Classification (GTDB taxonomy): domain Bacteria; phylum Acidobacteriota; class Terriglobia; order UBA7540; family UBA7540; genus CAZTHM01. The sequence goes on from CAZTHM010000151.1 coordinate 2,167, forward strand.
AATACTGCGTGTTACGGCGTCAAGCCGCGGCAGAGCGGCATTGATTGCCGCGTAAGTCATGAATACGACATAGACGCTCTCCGCCCGGTCATCGAGTTGGGTCCGCCAGCCGTCCAGCGCCGTGAGTTGCCCACGCAACGTCGCAAGGGTTTGGCTGAATGAACCCCTCGCCACCTCGGAGAGCTTCCAACGCTCGGGGTGCACTTCCGTCAGGAGGTCGTTAATGCGAAATTCCGCCAGCCACAGCTTGTGCGAGAGCTCTTTCACCTGAGCGGCCGTAGCCAGATTTTCCGCGCCCCCCCGCGCGGAAGTCTGCCCGGGGCGCGTCACATCGACCGTTTCTGTCTCCGGAGTTGAGGGAGGAGACGGAGGCGGGCCCTGAGGTTGCTGCGCGTGCCCTGCCCAAGCGGGAATACAAATCAGGGCCACGAGGATGGCAATCGATCGCATGGTGCCTCCGAGAAGAATAGAAACGGAAGGAGGGCGGGGCTCAGGCGGCTTCGTCCACAAACTTCTGCAAGGCTCGGGTGGCATCTTCGCTCAGGTCATGGAACATTATCCCCATGCCCATGCCCTTGATGGAGTAGGCTACTTTGCCGGGGCAGGTCAGCAAATCACTCGTGGGCTCCAGACGGAAGTTGGTGGTGACCTCGGAATCCGATGGAAACGGGTTCTTCTCGATAACGAACATCCCCCCCACGCTGATGTCTCGCGTGACCATGAGCCCCTGGCGTTGCAGCGCATCACAACGCACCTGGGTGATCAGGTTAGCGCGGCGATGCTGGCGCTTGTCGATATCCGGTGTAACGTACTCCTTGCTTTCTTGTTCTGAGTCCACCGAGACACCTCGCTGAGGAAATTGTCTAAGCGTTCGTGAGTTCCTGGATCTCCACGCAGAACTTGAAATACGGGCGGGGATAGCCCCGCCCCCAGCGATTCAGTTCCCACCGCGCCTGGAGAAATTTGATGTCTGGGCGCTGGACAAGATCAAGCGCCGCGGGCGCCGTCCCTCGATAAAACTTCTGCGGGAATGCAAACAGGGCCTTTTCTCCCCAGTTGCTTCCCTCTCCCGACCCCCAAATGGAAACGTGGATCGATTCCTGTTCAACAATCTCCGTGACACGGAGCAGAATGATGACCGGCTGGCCTGCCAGCGCACCCAGATCAAATGCGGCGCCTTGGCCGTCGGTTTCGACGGTCGTCTCCGGCGGCAAGAGGTAGTGAGCGGCGGATTGAACTGCTGGGCTTGAGCTCATTCCGATGCTTTTCAGTTGCTCCCCGTGCTGGAATTTGCGGAAGTCATCCTACCACACCCGCCGAGAAAAGCGAACTCGGACCTTGGGGGCGCCGTCGCAGGGAGCGGTGGGGTCGAAGGTACAGGTCTATCTCTTCAGCTTCGCAAGCCGGCGCGCTGCTTCGTCGAGCGTCGTATCGGACTTGCAGTAGCAGAACCGAATCTGCTGGCTGCCGGCGGCCGGATTGCTGTAGAAGCTGCTTCCCGGCACCACGGCCACTCCGATCTCGCGAATGAGGTATCTGGTGAATTCGATATCATTCGCGAAATCGAACCCGGAGATGTCCGTCATGATGTAGTAAGCGCCATGCGGCTTGAAGCATCTGAATCCGGCGCTTTCGAGAGCCGGCAGGAAACGGTCCCGACGGGCCGTATAATCTGCGCACAATTTCCGGTAATACTCATCGGGCAGGCGGAGGGCGGTCGAGCCCGCTTCCTGAAGGGGCGCCGCCGCGCCCACCGTGAGGAAGTCGTGCATCTTCCGAATCGCGTTTGAAACCTCCGGCGGGGCGATGGCGTAACCCACGCGCCAGCCGGTGACGCTGTACGTCTTCGACATGCCGTTGATCGTGATTGTCCGTTCGCGCATGCCGGGCAACGTGGCAATCGAAACATGCCGGCACCCGTCATAGACCAGGTACTGATAGATCTCGTCGGTTAAAACGTAGGCGTTCCAGCGCAGGGCGAGTTGCGCGATGGTTTCAAGCTCCTGGCGGGTGAAAACCTTGCCCGTAGGATTATTCGGAGTATTGAGAATCAGGGCGCGGGTCCGATCGTTGAACGCCGCGGCAAGTTCCGCCGGTTCAAACGTCCAGTCCGGCGGGCGCAATCGCACAAAGCGCGGGACCGCGCCGGAGATGATGGCATCGGGACCGTAGTTTTCGTAATAGGGCTCGAAGATCACAACTTCGTCGCCCGGGTCCACGACCGCCAACATCGAGGCGATCATAGTTTCCGTGGCGCCGCAACAAACCGTGATCTCGCGCTCAGGGTCGATCGCCAGGCCGGTGTCCTTCTCAAACCGCTCGGCAATGGCCCGGCGAAATTCCCTCGCGCCCCAGGTGATGGCGTATTGGTTCACGTCGGCGCGAATGGCGCTGACGGCAGCTTCCTTCACCTCAGACGGCGCGGGAAAATCCGGAAAGCCCTGAGCCAGGTTCAGGGCTTTGTGCTCCATCGCCAGCCGGGTCATTTCGCGGATGACCGACTCGGTGAATTGCTGGGCTTTGTGGGAAACAGGCGAGCGGTCCATAATTTCTAAACGGCAATGCCTTCCATTCGCTTCAACAGCGCCTGAAAGCGGGGATAGTCGCGGACCGCATTCAAATCCGAGTCGTGAAGCAGCCACTGTTTGTCTGCGAAGCCGTGGAGAACAGCCTTCTCCAAACACTCGATCGCGTTTTCGACCTCTCCCAAATTGGAATAGACGCAGGCGACGTTGTAGAGGATCGAAGGTTCCTCGGGATCCATTTCCCTGGCCCGCGCCGCCCATTGCGAGGCGCGTTCCCGCTGTCCCAACTGGGCGTAGATCCCCGCGGCAAAATAGACGGCGCGAGCATCGTCAGGGTGCAGTTCAAGATGCTTTTCGATGACCGGCAACGTTCGGCGAAAGCTGGCTTCCGCTTCCGCGGCCCGCCCCAGGCCAGTGTAGGTCGTCCCCAGTAGCATCAAAGCTTGGAAATCCTCTGGGTTCACCTGCGCGGCCTGTTCGAACCTCTGCGCCGCCTGGGCAAGTTTCCCTTGTGAGAACAAAGACCGGCCGTAGAAATAATAGGGCTCAAATAGCTTGGGATTTCGCCGGATGGCGGCTTCGAATTCCTTCTCCGCCTCGTCATAGCGCTTGTTGATGGAGAGAGCGAGCGCGCGGGAAGCGTGGGCCTCCGCGGACTCCGGGTCGAGCTCGAGCGCGCGGTGGCTGGCCGCGTCGGCTTCCTTGTAGTTGGCCTCCGTGGGCTCCCACCACTCATACAGGTAAGAGCAGCAATCAGCCACGCCGGCGTAAGCGCGGGCGTAATAGGGATCGATCGCAATCGCCTTGGCAAACATCTGCTTGGCAAAGTTCAAACTCTTCCGCCGGTGCTGATGAAAGTACTGGCGTCCGCGCAGATAGTAATCGTAGGCCTGGACGTTGGCGGTTGGCGCCCGGTCGATGTCGCGCTTTTCCTTGTCGCTCAGGGCCAACTGCAGGGCTCCGGCGATGCTCTGGGCGATTTCGTCCTGGATGGCAAAGACATCCTCCATCAGGCGGTCGTAGCGCTCCGCCCAGACGGAATGGCCGGTGCGCGTCTCGACGAGTTGAGCTGTAATGCGCAGGCGATTGCCGGCCCGTCGCAGGCTGCCTTCCAACACGTAAGGCGCGTTGAGCTGGGCGCCGATTTGCGGAGCGGCCAGCCCCTTGTCACGAAAGGCGAGGATTGCAGAACGCGAGAAGACCCTCAATTCTTTGATCTTCGATAATTGGGTAATGATGTCTTCTGTAATACCGTCGCGGAAGTATTCGTCCTCTTTGGAGGCGCTCTGATTCTCAAAGTAGAGCACGGCGAGGGATTTCTCGGCCGGCCGGGTATCTTCAGCTTGTTGCGAGCGCTGCGCCCGCGTGGCTGCCGACCCGCTCGAATCCAGATCCCGTTTTAGACGCTTCAAATCAGCGAGTAATTCCGCCGCGCTCTGATAGCGCAACTCGCGATCCTTTTCCAACGCCTTGCTGGTGATCCGCTCCAGTTCCTGCGGGAGATCGGGATTCACGCGCAGCAGGGGCGCGGGAGGACGGTTGAGGATCGCCTCGGTGACAACGGCCGAGGTGCTGCCGGAAAACGCCTGGCGACCCGTTGCCATTTCGTAGAGGACGACTCCAAACGAGAAAAGGTCGGTGCGTGCGTCGAGTGCTTCCCCGCGCGCCTGCTCGGGTGACATGTAGGCAACCGTGCCCAGCGCAGTGCCCGGACTCGTGAGGTGCTCCTCGGCGGCCAGGCCGGCGGTTGCGCCCGCGGTCTCGGCCACGCGCTCGGCCCGCGGGGCCAGCTTGGCCAACCCGAAATCCAGTACCTTGGCCTGGCCGCGCTGGGTGACGAAAATATTCGCAGGCTTGATGTCGCGGTGCACGATACCCTTGGAGTGCGCCGCGTCCAGGGCGTCGGCAATCTGGAGGCCGAGGTCCATCAGGCTGTCAATTCCCAGTGGCTTGCCTTCGATGCGATGCTTCAGCGTTTCGCCTTCCAGTAATTCCATGGCGATGAAGGGCTGGCCGCCGGATTCATCAATGTCGTGGATGGTGCAGATGGAAGGGTGGTTTAACGAGGACGCAGCGCGCGCTTCACGCTGGAAGCGCTCCAGCGCCTGGCGGTCCTGGGCCAGCTCCGTGGGCAGGAATTTCAGGGCGACATGGCGGCCCAGGCGCGTGTCCTCGGCACGATACACCACGCCCATCCCGCCGCCGCCCAGCTTGTCGGTGATGCGATAATGCGAGACCGTCGTCCCAATCATGTGAAGGTAGTTTGCCCCGGGCGGAGCATCTTATGCTGGATGGCAATTTAAGTCAACGCGGCGCGCTCGCCGCGCCCTGACCCTCCATTGCCCCGCAGAGGCAGAAATCGCCGACACCTCGGCGAGTGGGAGCGTGGACCCCTACTCCACAAAGTTCACGCGGCGCGGGAGGCGTTGGAAGCGGGCGGCGAGTTGGGTGTTGAAGAGCCGGGCTTCTGGTCAGCCCGCGCTTCACCGTGGACCAGCCGCCAGCGATTCCAGGCGCGGTTTAGTTCCTTGAGAAAGGCCTCGGGATTGTCGGGTTCGATCCAAATTAGCCGCGTCCCACCGCCAAAGACAAAGCTGAAGGGCACCTTTTCCTTAAAGAAAATCAGAAGACCGGTTCTATGGGTCCCCGAGAAGCCGGAGGCGAACTGCGTAAACGCTTGCCACCATCGCGCGACTCGCGCATGCTTCATGTTGCTAAACCGCAAATCCGTCGAGACCTTCCTCCCTATGGCAAGGCGAACGCCATCCAAGTGAATTACGTAATGCTGAAGGCGACAAAGGTATAAACCTAGTGGCAACGAAGCGACAAAAAGTAAAAAGAAAATGGTAAATGCCCAATAGAACCATATCAAGCCTCGTTCCGGCGAGCCGCCGATTAGGCGAATATCCTCCAGGTATTTTCTCAACCCAACTTGAAAACCAACGCCCATAGCAGCCCCAAGCGCGGCCCACAAAAGCCAATACGCCGTTGGCACATGAAAGCGGCTTTCATGCAGCTTCGTCAGGGATTCTTCACTCTTCGCTACTAGTTTCTCTGACGCAGTATCGCTGTATGTGTCCCTTGCTTTTCCGGCCGCCTTCTGGAAGTAATCCGCGGCGCGCTTGTAGTCCTCCGCCCGCTCGTAGTGGTAGGCCAGCCGCTCGTAGTGCTGCTCGAGCTTGTCGTGGTAGACCTCCTCCATAGCCTCCGCAACTTTCCGGTGCAGTTGCTTGCGCTTCTTGACCAGAATGTTCTGGTAGGCCACCTCCTGCGTCAGATAATGTTTGAACAGGTATTCCAGCTCCGGCAGAATCTGCTTCTCGTAAACCAACTCCATCGCCTCCAGTTCCGTCAGCCGCTGATTCAGTTCCTCCAGTTTCTCCGTGATGCGAGCCAAAACCTGTACGGAAAACTCCCGCCCGATCACCGACGCCGTTTGCAGCAGCGACTTGGCTTGTTCTTCCAGCCGGTCGATGCGCGCCATGATGAGCCCATGAATCGACCCCGGCAGTTCCACTTCTTTGCTCAGCGTGTAGCTTTCTCCCTCGCGTCGGATGGCGCCCGTTTCCAGCCCACTCTTCACGATTTCCTCGATGTAGAACGGGTTCCCCTCGGCTCGGCTCGCAATCAGGCTCGCTATCTCGGGCGGCGCACCGGGCAGCAAGTTTTGGACGAGTTGCTTTTCCTGCTCGGAAGCCAACGGCTTAAGACTGATTTGGCTGTAGTAACTCTTGCTGCCCCAGCGGTGAGTGAA
>CAZTHM010000152.1:0-8418 GCA_964613505.1 uncultured Acidobacteriota bacterium
GCGCATCCGGCTCGGAATCCTGAGCGCCCTGGCGGTCAACGATCCGATCAGCTTCAACGACCTCAAGAAACTGCTCAAGACCACCGACGGGAATCTGAGTGTGCACGCCCGCAAGCTGGAAGAAGCCGGGTACATCACCTGCGTGAAGTCGTTCGCCGGGAGAGTGCCCAAGACCGAGTACCGGCTGACCGGGGCCGGGCGCCGCGCCTTTGAGCGGTACCTGGATGACATGGAGATTCTGATTCGCGCCGCGCGGACCCATTCCGCCTGACGTATCTCTTTTTTTGGGTGAACACTTTATGAAACAAAGTTCTTTTTCGCCACTGCCAGATCAACGTTTGCACGTCGCGATCATTATGGACGGAAGCGGCCGCTGGGCGGCGAGCCGCGGCCTGCCTCGCGAGGAGGGCCACCGGGCCGGCACCGCTGCTGTGCGGCGCGCCGTCGAGGCCGCCCGTGACGCGGGTATCGGAACGCTTACCTTGTTTGCCTTTTCCGGCGACAACTGGCGCCGCCCCTCGCTGGAAGTGGCGAACCTGATGCACATCTTTGAGGAGTACTTCCGCAGGGATCTCCCCCGCTGGCGCGCGACCGGAACACGCGTGAGCGTGGTCGGCCGGCGAGACCGCCTCGGGTACCCGCTCCTGGAGGCAGTGGAAGAGGCCGAGGCTGAGACCGTGGAGGGGCTGGGGCTCCATTTGCGCATTGCCCTTGATTACTCCGGGCGTAACTCGATACTGCAGGCGGCGCGGCAACTCCAAAAGAAATGTGTCGGGCCGACACGCGAATCCTTCGCCCAACTCCTCGGCGAAATCACCAATGCCGGCGGGCCCTCGCCGGATATTGATCTTCTCATCCGCGCGGGCGGCGAAAAACGATTGAGCGATTTCATGCTGTGGGAATGCGCCTACGCGGAGATGATCTTCACCGACCAGTTGTGGCCCGACTTCGAGGCGCTCGACCTCGAGGCGGCTCTCCAAGAGTTTCATGGCCGCGACCGCCGCTTCGGGCGCATCGCCGAGCAAGTCACAACAAGTTGAATGATCATTGGTTCTCCTGCTGCGGAGTCACAAGTGACGGACGAAAAGAATAACGTCGGTCTCCGGATATTGACCATCGCACTCGTCCTCGGCCTGCTAGGGGATAACCTCCTGAGAGCGACTCCGTGGGGGATCAACCTCGCGCTGTGGGCACTGATGCTCGGCGCGTTCGTCGCAGCGCTGGGCTGGCGGACTCGCGCCTTTCAAGCCGGTGGATATTGGCTGCTCCTTCCCGTGCTGCTGTTCGCGGGCGCGATTCCGTGGCGTGATTCGCTAACGCTCAATCTCCTGAGCGTTTTTGCGATCCTCGTGGCCCTTGCCCTGGTCGTCCTCCGCGCGCAGGGAGGGTCGATTCTCGCCGCCTATCTTGTGGACTATCTTCTGGGAGGCATCATCGCGTGGCTGAATGCCGCCCTCGGAAGCCTTCGCTTGCTCATTGTCGACCTGCCCTGGAGACGGATCTCCGGCGGAGCGGCTTCTGGTCGCACTCTAGCCGTGATGTGTGGCCTCGCACTCTCCTTGCCTCTGCTCGTGGTGTTTGGAGCCCTCTTGATGTCGGCCGACGCCGTCTTCGCGGCCATTGTCAAAGACGTTTTCAATATCGACTTTGCGAACCTTGCGTCCCACGTTTTCCTCACCGCATTTTTCGCCTGGATCGCCGGAGGTTACCTGCGCGGGATGCTCCTGGGAACGGACTATGAGCTCGCCTCATGGGCCCGACGCCAATGGTTCTCGCTCGGAATCATCGAGATTGGTATCGCGTTGGGTCTGCTTAACCTCCTTTTCTTGTCCTTCGTCATCGTCCAATTCCGGTATTTCTTTGGAGGCGCCGGATCGATCACCCTGACGCCGGGATTGACCTATTCGGATTACGCCCGGCGGGGCTTCTTCGAGCTCGTCACCGTGGCCGCTCTAGTGCTGCCGCTTCTCCTGCTTGCGCATTGGCTGTTGCACAAGGAGAAGCCGGAGAGCGAGCGCCTCTTTCGTTTTCTTGCGGGAATTCAGATCGTGTTCCTCTTCGTCATCATGGCCTCGGCCTTCCAGCGCATGCGGCTCTACCAGCGCGAATATGGTTTGACCGAGCAACGCCTCTACCCCACGGCCTTCATGGCCTGGCTGGCGGTGGTCTTCGTATGGTTCGCGTTGACCGTGCTGCGCGGACAGCGGCAATACTTCGCCTTCGGTGCGATGGTCGCGGGCTTCGTCCTGCTCGCGGGACTTCACATTCTGAATCCCGACGCGCTCATCGCGCGCGTCAACGTGACCCGCGCCCTGGAGGGCCGGCGCTTCGATGGGCAGTACGCGGCGTCACTCAGCGCCGACGCCGTCCCCGAGTTGATTCGGGCGCTCCCGAGGCTGCATGAGCGGGAGCGGCGAGTGATTGCGCGGCACGTTCTCATGTCGTGGTCGGCAGCTCGTTACCAAGATTGGCGCACCTGGAACTATTCTCGTGCAAGAGCCTTCGCGATCGTCCAGTTGAATGTGGCAGACCTGCAACAGATGGCTTGTTGGGCATGTCCCCCTTCGAATTAGCGCACTCGTAGTGAGCACATGGTGCAACGGCCGCCGGGATACGGGACGCGCCTGCCCCTAGTATTTCCGCGGCCAAAACAGGTAGGTGTAGACCGCGCCGAAGATCGTTAGCAGCGCGCCCCACCAGATGGCGGGATGGAGGTGCGCCAGCACGGTCGAAGGTGGGTTGGAATATTCGTAGATCCCGGTGGCGGTAATCAGCACGCCGTAGATCAACAGGAGCACGCCCACGAAAAACCAGACGGGAATGATGTGATGGTCTCCAGACATATTTCAAAACCTCAAAACAGCAGGCAGCTATCAGCGGTCAGCTTTCAGCAATCCACAGCGATTAATCAAGCTTCCTTTGCTTCTACTTGATCCTTGATCCTGAATCCTGAATCCTTTCTTTCCTACCAGAATATCCACTGCAAAATCACAAACGCCGCCGCCGAAAGCGCGCCCCAGAAGATGGGCCGTTTCCAAAGGGGCAAATGTCCTTCGCCGGGCAATTCCGTACAGCCGTAGACGAGGCCCGTCAACTCTTCCACGGGCTTGGGACGCGTCAGCAGGCTGACGACGACTGTGACGATCACGCAGATCGACCACGACCACAGGGCGCGGTACATATTCTCCGCCATATCCTTGGCGTGGGAAGAGAGTGCAATGTAGGAGAGCATGCTGTGGTCGGCTTTCACCAGCGCCCACATGCCGATGGACGAGACCGTTCCAGCCAGCAGGCCCCAGAATCCACCCGCGGGCGTGGCGCGCTTCCACAACATGCCGAGCAGAACCGTGCCGAACAGCGGCGCGACGAAGAAGCTGAAAAGCGCCTGAACGTAATCCATGATGCTCTTGAATTCCATCACCAGGTAAGCCGTGCCGATGCTGACCATGACGCCGATGATCGTGCACCAGCGTCCCATCGAGACATAGTGCGCGTCCGTCGCTGCTTTGCGGACGAAGGGCCGGTAGATGTCATACGTCCACACCGTAGCGAAGGCGCTCACGTTCCCCGCCATCCCCGACATGAATCCCGCAATCAGCGCCGTGATGCCAAGCCCCAGCAGCCCCGGCCCGCAATAACGCGCCAGCATGATGGGCAGCACCTCGTTGTAGCTGTGCGACCCCGCCGTCATCGCGCTTTCCGGAACAAGTTTGAAGTCCAAAAGACCAAGCCCCAAAAGGCCAGGCAGAATGACGATGAAAGGCACAGCCATCTTGAAGAAAGATCCGATGATGGGCGCAAGCTTAGCGGCGCGAAGATCCTTGGCCGCAATGACGCGTTGCACGACGAGAAAATCGGTCGTCCAGTAGCCGAAGGAGATTACCCAACCCAAGCCAAGGACGATTCCCGTCCAGTGGATGCCCATGGGGTTGTCCGTGAAGGAGCCCATGGTCCGCCACAGGTGCGTGTAGTCGCCCTGGGGAAAATTCCGTTGAATGCGCGCCACCAGGCCGTCCCAACCGCCCGTCTCGATCAGTCCCAGAATGGGAATCAACAGCGCGCCCAGCCAGATGAGGAAAAATTGCAGGACCTCGTTGAAGATGGCGGAGAACAACCCTCCCATGGCCACATAAACCGCCACTGTGATCGACGACACCCAGATGCTGAAGTGGATGTTCCACCCCAACACGACCTTCATTACCAAGGCCATTGCATACATGTTGATGCCCGACATCAAGACAGTCATGAAGGCGAACGAAATCGCGCTCAAGGCGCGAGCCGGCTCGCCGTAGCGGAGCTGGAGATAGCCGGGAACGGAGTGGGTCTTGGAAATGTAATAGAACGGCATCATCACCAGGCCCAGGAAAATCATGGCGGGGATGGCGCCCACCCAGTACCAGTGCGCGGCCAGGATGCCGTACTCATAAGCGGCGGCGGCCCAACCCATCAGCTCGAGCGCTCCGAGGTTGGCGGAGAGGAAGCTCAGGCCCGCCACCCAGGCCGTCATCTCGCGCCCGGCGAGGAAGAAGTCTTCACCGCTTTTCGTGTAGCGCTTCAGGTAGAAGCCGATGCCCAGCACCATCGCGAAGTAGATGACGATGATGGCGAGGTCCACCGGGCGAAGGAAAATGATTTTGGAATCTGCTGGATCCTCCGCGAGGAGTAAACCCAGCGGAGCGGCGAAAAAGTGATTTGGCCAACTCATGAAATGTCCTCGAACGGCGATGGCATCGCGGTGAATCGAGAAACGGGAAAGTTGAAACTGGAAACTCGCCGAGTTTCGATTTTCCAGTTTCGAGTTTCCATGCCAGCGGTCACGACTTCTTCTCCTGCCCGTAGGTCGAGTGGTAACGATCCCACCACTTCTTCACTTCCTCGGGCGGCAGCGGTTTGGGCTCGCCCAGCAGCAGCGCGAGGAAGCAGGTCTTGGCGATATCTTCCAGCATGACCGCGGCTTTGAGCGCCTCGCGCGGATTCGGTCCCCAGGCGAATGCGCCGTGTTGCCCCAGCAGAATGGCCGGCGCCTTCCCCATGTGCTTCAGGATGGCCTCGCCGATGTGGTCGCCCAGGTTGTCCACGTAAGGCATGCAAGGGACTTCGGCGCCGAATTCATCGGCGATGGCGGTCAGGTAAACCGGAATCGGCCTTCCGAGCAATGCGAACGCCGTGGCATAATTCGAGTGCGTGTGGATGACTCCGCCAATCTCCGGACAATGCTTGTAGAGGTAGAGGTGATGGGGAAGGTCCACCGAGGGCTTCCACTTGCCTTTCACCTCGCGGCCTTCAAGGTCCGTCACCACCATGTCCGCGGGGCGCATCTTATCGTAATCCATGCCGCTCGGCTTGATGAGAACCCGTCCGCGTTTGCGGTCGATGCCGCTGGCGTTGCCGGCATGCATGGTGACCAGTCCCGCGCGAAAAATCCCCATGTTGGCTTCCCAGACGTCGTGCCGAAGTTTTTCAAATGAGGACATATTTCGAAATGCGATCATCTATGAGTCATCAGCGTCCAGCCATGAGCAGTCGAAAGTCGAAAGTTCAAAGTCCAAGGCAAGAAGCGAATTACTCTCAACTTTCAACTCTCAACTTTCAACTCTTCTTCATCTCCTTCAGCCGCTTCATAACGTCGTTCCCCCCGCGGCCGAAATAGTCGTGCAATGCCTGATACTCCTTGAACAGGCGATTATAAACTTCATGATGTTCGGCGCGCGGCTTGTAGGTCAGCTTCTGCACGCGCGCCATGTGCTTCGCGGCTTCGAAGATCGAGTCGTAGCCGCCGCCCGCGCGGCCCGCCGCCACCGCGCCGTGCATGGCAGCGCCGAGCGCCGAGCAGGTCTGGAGTTGTTGCGCTAATTTGATCTCGCGCCCGGTCACGTCGGCGTAAATCTGCATGAGAAGTTGATTCTTCTCCGGCAGCCCGCCGCACGCCACAAGGTTTTTGACCGCGATACCCTTTGACTCGAAAGCCTCGACAATCGTCCGCGTGCCGAACGCCGTCGCTTCGATCAACGCGCGGTAGATTTCCTCGGCGCGGGTGGCGAGCGTCATGCCCAGGAGCACGCCGCTCAAGTCGACATCAACCAGAATCGATCGGTTGCCGTTCCACCAATCGAGTGCAACCAATCCCGATTCGCCCGGCAGCAGCGCTGCCGCGCGCCTCTCGAGCGCTGCCACATGCGGGATCTTCCGCTGGCGCGCTTCGTGGTGGATGTAGTCCGGCACGCCGTGCTCGAAGAACCAAGCGAAGATATCGCCCACGGCCGACTGCCCCGCCTCGTAGCCCCAGAGGCCCGGAACGATGCCGTCTTCCACCGTCCCGCACATGCCTTCCACCATCTGCCTTCCAGCGCCGAGCAGCATGTGGCAGATCGAGGTGCCCATGATCATCACCAGCGATCCGACTTTGGTCACGGTAGTGGCAGGCACGGCAACGTGGGCATCGACATTGCCAATCGAAACCGGCGTGCCTTCCTTGAGTCCGGTCTTGCGCGCCCATTCCGCGGTCAACCCACCCGCCTTCTCGCCAAGCGGATAGAACGCCGTCCCAACTTTCTCCTCGATGACGTTTTCCATTCGCGGGCTCAGGGCGCGGAAGAAATCCTTGGACGGAAACCCAGAGCCCTTCACCCACATCGCCTTGTAGCCCGCCGTGCAGGTGTTCCGTTTTTCTTCGCCGGTCAATTGCCACACGATCCAGTCTGCCGCCTCGATGAAGCGTTCGGTGGCTCCGTAAACCTCGGGCGCTTCGTTGACCACCTGGAGGAGCTTGGAGAAAAACCACTCCGACGAATACTTGCCGCCGTAGATGCGGATGAACTCTTCGTTGCGTTCGCGACCGACTTCGTTGATGCGATTGGCTTCCGGCTGCGCGGCGTGGTGCTTCCAGAGTTTGACCCAGGCGTGGGGATGCTTGCGGTACTGCGCCAGAGAGCAGAGCGGCGTGCCGTCGCGCTTGGTGGGCATGGGCGAGGATGCGGTGAAATCCGTGCCGATCCCCACCACATCGTCGGCCTCGACCTTCGCCGCCTTCAGTGCCTTCGGGACACCCCTCTCGACGACCCGGAGATAGTCGCGCGGATTCTGCAACGCCCAATCGTGTTCGAGCTTGGGCCCGCCGGGCAACCGTTCGTCTATCACGCCGTCGGGGTAGGGTATGACGGCGGACGAAACCTCTTCGCCGTCGCGCACCCGGATGACGACCACGCGACCCGACTCCGTTCCGTAGTCGATTCCCAGCGCGAACTTCTCCTTGGCCATGGCTTACCTCTTGAAGGGCTTGCGCGCTCTGCGTTTTCTTCCAACTTCGACTTGCCGGAGTCGCAACGCACCACGCGCCCGGATTGGAGTGACAAACAGCTTTCGTGCGCCTGACGGGTTCGTGTCGCGCGGGCAAGAGTATAAATCGTTTTGGCCCGCACCGCGCCTGCATGTAAGCGCTTACGGTAAAGAATTCCCAGCCCCCTGTCAAGCGGCTTCTCCTCGCCCAGCAATTGACCCGACGGCAACTCTGGTGTACAAGTCACCCCAGCCCTTCGCACCACGGAGCGCAGCATGGAACTCTACCCCGGCGTTCATCAAATCCGATCCCTCTTCGGTGGCCGCAACCTTTTCCAATACCTCTGCGTCGGCGACAACGTCGTGCTCGTGGACACAGGCATCAGCGAGACACCAGAGAAGGTGATCTTCCCGTACCTCGATACGCTCAAGCTCGGGCCCGAGCGGCTGACGCTCGCCGTCACCACGCACGCCGACCTCGACCATCAAGGCGGGAACGACGCCATCAAGCGCACTTCCCCGAAAACCTGGCTGGCGTGTGGCGAAGCCGACCGCGCCATGGTCGAAGACCCTCGTGCGCTTTTCGATCTCCGCTACAACCACCTTCGCCAGAACCACGATGTCGGCATTGACGCCGAGTTCATGCCGCTCGCCGGCGCGCCCCGTAAGATGGACATCAGCTTCGCGGGCGGGGAGAAGATCCGTCTGCGCGACGAATGGGCGTTGGAAGTGCTCCACGTGCCCGGCCACTCGCACGGCCACCTGGCGCTCTACGACTCGAAGCACCGGGCGGCCTTCGTCGGCGACGCCATCCACGGCCGCGGCTGCCCGAAGGCCGAAGGTGGCCTCGCCATTCCCGTCACCTACTACTACGTGGACATCTATCTCTCGACTCTGCGCTACTTCGAAGGCCTCGCGATTGAAACTCTCTACTCCGGCCACTGGCCCGTCATGCGCGGCGAGGAGATTCGCGATTTCATCGCCGAGTCGCGCCAGACCGTCGAGTTGTTCGACCGCGTGATCCTCGCGAACCTCGACAAAAATCCCGCCGGCCTGACGCTCGAGAACTTGATTGACGTTGTCGCAAACGCCGTGGGCGACTGGCCGAAGGAAAGCTGGGCGCTCGCTATGTGGCCCGTCAAA
>CAZTHM010000153.1:0-8400 GCA_964613505.1 uncultured Acidobacteriota bacterium
GCCAGCGGAGTGACGGAGATCTCGTCCATGTGTACGCCCACCAGCACACCGAACCTGCCGTCAGCCAGGCAGTCGATGGCCGCCGCGCCCAGGCGGGTCCCCAGCAGCCGGTCGAATGCCGTGGGCGTGCCGCCACGCTGGACGTGGCCGAGCGTGGTCACACGCAAGTCAAAACCCAGCCGCGCGCGATTGTCCTTGAAGTATTTCATCAGCGCCTCGGCGTTGTATTTGGCGCCCTCGGCGACGACGATCAGCGCGTGCGGCTTGCCGCGCCGGTAGGCATCGTGCAGATCCGCCGCTAGGGCGTCCGGGTCGGTTTCACGTTCAGGGATGATGACGGCTTCCGCGCCTCCGGCCAGCGCGGCCATCAGCGCCAGGTAGCCGCAGTTCCGGCCCATCACCTCAATCAAGAAGGCGCGCTGATGCGAGGAGGCCGTGACCTTCAGTCGGTCAATTGCTTCCAGGGCAATGTTGAGGGCCGTGTCCACTCCAATGGTGATGTCAGAACCGCAGAGGTCGTTGTCAATCGTTGAAGCCACGCCGACAACCGGGAAGTTCATTTGTGTGAGCGCGTGGGCGCCCGTTTGAGACCCGTTGCCCCCAATGACGACCAGACTTTCGATGCTCTGTTGGTGAAGCTGCCGGACCGCTTCCAGACGCCCTTCTTCGGTCTTGAATTCCGGACACCGGGCGCTGCCCAGCATGGTGCCGCCCCGTTGCATGATGCCGCCTACATCGCGTGCGCCCAGAGAATCAAACTTGCCCGCCAAAAGGCCGGAGAAGCCATGCTTCACTCCGAAGACCTCCCACTTCCGGGCAAGCCCCGTCCGCACCACGGCGCGAATGGCGGCATTCATTCCGGGAGCGTCGCCTCCGCTGGTCAACACGGCGATTCGCTTCATGTGCGCTCCGTTTAAGATCGATTTGCTCTTGCTCCGCGAACCTTAACCGAATCCGGGGAACAGCACAAGGCCGTGCGCGGCTTGGTATTCAGTAGCGGGTTCCCGCGCTTCGCCCCAGAACTAAGCTGTATGTTTGGCAAACCATCCCCGCGCCACATTTGGTACACTGCCGGTCTCAAATTTGGTCTGGTGGCAGCGGGAGGTTCATTCCCGGCCGGGATGGGCCGACAGAGAAGCGCCTGGCGCCATCAGAGGAGGAGACCCCCTTGCCCAAGCGATGGCTCGGCTGTTCGCTACTCATCTTCCTGTTGGTTCTGGCCGTTCTCTCTGGCGCGACCTCAGGCCGCGCACCCGCTGCACCGGAGGCCGTCCGCCGGCCTAAATTAATTATCGTCATCGTTATCGACCAATTCCGCCCCGACTACCTCGTGCGGTTCCGGCCGCAATTCATCGAGAGGGGCTTCAACTTACTCTTGAGCGGCGCGAACTTCGTGAACTGCCGCTACGACTATGCTGTTACCGCTACGGGTCCGGGCCACGCCACTCTGCTGACGGGGGCTTACCCGGACATTCACGGAATCATCGAGAATTCCTGGTATGACCGCTCCTTGGGCCGAGAATTCAACTGCGTGGAAGATCCCACCTCGAAGCTTGTGGACGTTGCGACGGAGCCGAAGGACCAGCGGGGCGCATCGCCCAGAAACCTGCAAGGTAGCACCTTGGGAGACGAGCTTCGCATGGCCTCCGATTTCAAATCAAAGGTCATCGCCGTCTCACTCAAAGACCGGGGGGCGGTTCTGCCGGGTGGCCACACCGCCAATGCCGCCTATTGGTACAAGTCCTCTTCGGGTCATTTCGTTTCCGGAACGTACTACATGACTGCCCTTCCCGACTGGGTGGCGAAGTTCAACCAGGATTCGCCCGCCAAGAACTACTGTGGGAAGTCGTGGCAGGCGCTGCCGGAAACGCCCGGCGCGGGCAGAAAAGTCTTTCAGGAGCTCGCGGCCGCGCCCGGCGCCCCCTGTCCCGACCGGAAATTCCTGGAAGGGCTCAATAGCACTCCCTTTATTTCCGAGGTCGAGCTTGAATTCGCGGGCGAAGTGATCCGCCGCGAGCGGTTGGGACAAGGTCTCGCAACCGACCTATTGACGATCTCCCTGAGTGCGAACGACTATATCGGACACGCGTTCGGGCCTTATAGCCCCGAAGTGGCCGACATGACGTTACGCACGGACCGATACCTCGCTGACTTCTTCGCCGAGGTTGACCGGGCGGTGGGGTTGGCAAACGTTTGGATCGCGCTGTCGGCAGACCACGGCGTGGCCCCCACACCAGCCTTCGTCAAAGAGCACAAGCTGGGGATGGGACGCTTCCGCGGTGAAATGGTCAAGGAGGCTGTTGACGCGGCGCTTACCCAGGCCTTTGGGCGCGACGAATGGATCCTGAACGCAGGGATTCCCTATCTCTACCTGAACCAGGCCGCCATGGCCAAACGTCAAATCCCTCCCGAGCGGGTGGAAGCCGAGGCTGCCAGGGCGGCGGCTCTGGTTCCTGGCGTCAAGGCGGCGTTTACCCGAACCCAGCTTCTGACGAGTGGCGCGGGGCAATCTCCCCTGGCGCGGAAGGCCGCCAACTCGTTTGAAACCCACCGGAGCGGGGATATTTTCCTCATCCTTGACCCATTCTCCGTCCCATCAGACGGAGAATCAGATACAACGCACGGAGCCCCATGGAATTACGACGCCCATGTTCCAATGCTGCTTTGGGGATCTGCCTTCCGGCCCGGAGTGTATACCCTTCCATGCGAACCGATTGACTTGGCTCCTACCGTTGCCGCTGCCCTCGGGCTGACCCAGCCCTCCAGCGCGCAAGGCCGCCCGTTGACCCAGGCCCTCCGGGGACGGTAGTCACCGGATTCTGTGCAGAAGCTCCCGGGAGGTCCAGGCGAGTTCTCCAATTGTCTTGCAGCGTTCCAGTCTGCGCATTCCAATCCTTGCTGTTTACCTACCGGCCAGACGGTTGGTAGCACGCCATAATCAACTTGACAAAATATACAAAATTTCGTAGAATTTTATCGTTTTTCAGCCCCCGAACCAAACTGAGCGACGGTCGAGTTTGTGCTCGACTGAAATCTGACTGAGATGGAGGGTGAATGAGGAGATTACTCATGGGCTGCGCGGTCGCAGCTTTGGTGGCGCTTTCGGCGCGGTCGGAAGCTCGCCCGTCTGGAGCTATTTCGATCATCTATCCAATCTCAACTCCCTCCCGGTCAGAGGTTGGAATTGCGAGCTGGTACGGTCACGCATTCCACGGAAATCGCACGGCTAACGGTGAAATCTATGATATGAATGGACTTACTGCCGCTCACCGCGTCCTTCCGATGGGAACGAGGGTAAAGGTTACAAACCTTCTCAACCTCAAGTCCGTCCTGGTCAGAATAAACGACCGCGGCCCAGCCATCCAAGGACGGCTAATCGACGTCTCCATGGCGGCGGCAAAATCCATCGGCATGTACGGGCTCGGGCTCGCCCCTGTCCGGCTTGAGATCGTGAGCAAGCCAAGTCCCCCACCGCCAACCGGCTACGAGCCAACACCCGCGCCCGTCCACGCTGCTTTCTAGCGCCGAAATCTCCACCATGAAGCTTGTCAGCGCACTGCCGGTCCCACAAGTGGGGAGCCGAAAACCACAGGCCCAGAGCAGAGTCCAGGACTTCGTCGAAGGACGCCAGGGCGGGACGGTATGGCTCAGCCCGACCCAATCGTAGGTTCGACTGGCGACGCGCGAAGGTTCTCGAGGATTACCCCGGGCAAAAGTCCAAAACGCTTGCCTCGGGTATTGCCTCTAGTTTTGTGCTAGGATGCGCGGCAGCCGAGTAATCAGCGAAGCGACTCGGAAGCTGTGAGCAATGGGAGGGTCAATTGGGAACAATCAGCCGCAGTTGGGCTCTGGTCAAACAGAGCTTCCAAATCCTCCGGGCCGACAAGGAGCTGATGTTGCTCCCGGTTCTGTCGGCGGTCTCCTGTCTGCTCGTCACGGGGGTCGTGATAGGGGGCGGCGCGTTCGCGCTTTTTCCCGTTATCAAGTCCTCCCTGGCGGAGAATCCGAATTGGCAGCCAAGCACGCCGATGGTCGTGGCGGGAACATTCGTATTCTACGCGGTGAATTACTGCGTGATCGTGTTTTTCAACACGGCGTTGGTTGGCGCAGCTTCCATACGGCTGGAAGGTGGCGATCCTACCCTGCAGGATGGACTCCGCATCGCCTGGCAACGGAAATGGCGAATCCTCGAGTGGGCTCTCTTGTCGGCCACGGTCGGGGTCATCTTGAAGATGCTCGAAGAGCGCCTGAGTTTTCTTGGCCGCATGGTCGTGCGGCTCATCGGCCTGGCGTGGACTTTGGCAAGCTACTTTGTGGTACCGGTGTTGGCCCTTGAGGATGTAGGTCCGGTTGATGCGCTCAAGCGTTCCGCCGAGCTCTTCCGAAAGAATTGGGGAGAGCAAGTCACCGGGGGCTTCAGCTTCGGCCTGATCTTTTTCGCGCTGGCAGTGCCAGGGATCGCATTTCCCGTCGTGGGACTCATGCTCGGCGCAGGGATCGGGCTCTTCGTTGGTCTTGCCGTGATGGTCCTCTATTTTTTGCTCCTCGCTGTGGTAAGTGCGGCCACCCAGGGAATCTTTGCGGCGGCGCTCTATCGGTACGCAAAAAGCGGGGAAGTCTCCACTGGATATTCAGCGGAAAATTTCTCCATGGCTTGGCAGCCAAAGTAGGGTCGTTAGTGTTGTGTCGATGACGACTGTTGCGGCTGCAATCCGAAATTTCGAATCGAGCCACCCACCCCGACTCCGATGTGGACGATGGAGACCCAGCGCTCCAGCTTGTGGTGCCCGGTGCGGTGGAACAGGTAAGAGACGCCGATCGAGAGCGCCGTGCCGGCCGCCTCGATGCCGACAAAAAGGGGCCGGTTGTCGACGACGCTGTTGCTTAGGAGCACCTCGTTGACGCCTCGCGAGCGCATGTTGCGCGTGGAAGCGTAGTCGAGCGCCCGCGCGCCTCCCACCCCTGCGAAGAGGGCCGCGTTTGTTGAGTCCCAGAAGCGATGAGGTGGCGCTTCCTTCGGCGGAGGAGCCTGGGCGGTCTGCGCGCCCGCGCGCTCGTTTGACTGCGCCGGCGGTCCCTCCTGGGCTCGCAAGGACGCGACCCACAAGACTGGAACCACCACGAGGCAGAAGACAACCTTGGGCACTTTCAGGATCACGACGTTTCTCACCGGAAGAATTCTATGACTTCCTGCTGCGTGCCGCCGGGCTTGCTAAGCCTCAGGTACAGGCGGGCAGCCGGGAAACTCCGCGAGATAGTCGTTCCCGACGTACCCCAGGTACTTGATTCCGATTTCGCTGGTGAAGAAACCATCCGCCGTCAGGTTGCGGAGAAACTCGAAAAAGTGAACTCCTGTGGACAACGCCAGATCTTTTTCGGCGGTCTTTCGATAAGCGATGAGATCGAGTATCAACTTCTGGTCGGCCGGCGCGCACTCCAAATAGACTTTTCCGAATCTCGCCTGGCAGGCGGCATCCAGCCAGATGAGTCCCCCGCCCAGCCGGCGCTGATATTCCTTGTTTTCGCTGGTGATCAAGTCAATGAATTCCGGCGCGCCGGCTTCGATGGCGCCGCCTGACTGTTCGTCAGGCGGAATAATCGTTTGGCACAAGGCCCGAAGCGTCTGGTATTGGTGCGCCGTGAAAAACTTCGGCGCGTAAGCCGCCGAGGGAGCCGCGGCCTTTTCCTGCTTGACGATCTTGTGCGCGTGCTGCGCCGCCTGGAGCGGAATCACGCTCAGCACTGAACCCAAAGGCACAGCCGCAGTCAGGGTCCTCAGAATGTCGCGCCTGGAAATCGCTTGGCTCATGTGGTTTTGCTCCTCGGACAAAACACAGACCTCAAGGACGAAGGACAAAGTACGAAGGACAAATCCACTGAATACGAAGCGTCCTCCATTTGAATTTCATCCTTCGTACTTTGTCCTTCGTCCTTCGTACTTTTTCTTTTCATAAGTTCCCTTTCCTCGCCTGCTCCAGCAGATACTCCGACGCGCGCCACGACAGCGCCAGAATGGTCAGTGTCGGGTTTTTGTCGGGGTTCGTCACAAAACAAGCTCCATCGGTCACAAACAGGTTCTTCACATCGTGCGCCTGGCAGAATCCGTTGAGGGCTGAAGTCCTGGGATTTTTCCCCATCCGCACTGTTCCCAGTTCGTGGATGATCTCGCCGCCTTCGGAAATCCCGTAGGCATTCTTCCCCGTCGGTTCCGTTCGCGTGAGATAAGTGCCGCCGGCGGCCTCGACGATGGAACGGAAAGTCTCCTGCATATCCTTCGCCATCTTGATTTCGTTGTCGCTCCAGTCAAAATGGAAGCGGAGCACGGGAATGCCCCACTCATCGGTGACGTTGGGATCAATCTCGCAGTAGGTGTGTTCATTGGGGATCATCTCGCCGCGCCCCGCAAGGCCGATAAACGCGCCGTAAAGTTGCTTGCATTTCTGCTTGAGCTCCGTGCCATAACCCTCGTGGTGCTGACAGATCCCATGAAACTGCCCGACGTGCGGCAGGGAGCGCCCGCCGCCAAACTCGATGTGATAGCCGCGCAGGAATTCGTTCTTGCGATCGAATTTCCACCAGGGCATGTACATGTGCATGCCGCCCACGCCGTCGTGGTTGTGCGGCGGCATTTTCTCGAGTTGGGGGAAATATCCCGCGCCGTCCGAGCCGACCGAATCCACCAGGTAGCGGCCGACGACGCCGGATGAATTCGCCAGGCCGTCGGGGAAAAGCGCGGACTTCGAATTGAGCAGCAGTCGCGTCGATTCGCAGGTGCTGCCCGAGACCACAAAGGCCCGCGCGCGCACTTGCTGCTCGGTGCGCGTGGCCTTATCAACGTAAGAAACGCTGGCGGCCTTCCCGTCCTTCGCGACGATGATCTCGCGTGCCATGGCGTTAGTGATCAGCGTTAGCCGCCCCGTCGCCATCGCCGGCGGAATCAGCACCTGGCTGGAGCTGAAGTTCGACGCCGTCCGGCAGCCGCGCCCACACTGGTCGCAGTAGTGGCACGGCGCGCGGCCGTTCAGCGACTGCGTAATGATCGCCAGGCGCGAAGGCACGCAAAGCACTCCAACTTTGTCGCACGCCTTCTTGATCAGCAAATCCGTGCAGCGCGGTTTGGGCGGCGGCATGAAGATCCCGTCGGGCGCGCTGGAGATATTTTCGCGGGTGCCGAAAACTCCGATGTAGGACTCGACTTTGTCGTAGTAGGGCGCCAAGTCCTGGTAGGTGATGGGCCAGTCATCGCCCATGCCGTCCGTCGAGCGCGCTTTGAAATCCACTTCAGCGAAGCGTAACGCGATGCGGCCCCAGTGGTTGGTGCGCCCGCCCACGATGCGCGAGCGAAACCAGCGAAATTTCGAGCCCGGGGCGGAAGTGTACGGTTCGCCCTCGATCGTCCACGCGCCGTTGGGAGCCAGGAATTCCGTCTGGCTAAAATCTTCGAACCCCGCGCCGCCGATGCCCGCGCCACGGTGCGCCAGCTCGTAGGGCCAGACGTGTTCCTTGTAGTCCTTTTCGGGATTGAGCGGCGGCCCCGCCTCGAGCATCACCACCTGGAGCCCGCCCTCGGCCAGCACTTTCGCCGCCGCCCCGCCCGCCGCCCCCGAGCCGATGACGCAGACGTCATACACTTTCGGCGACCGCACAATCTCCGGCATGAATTGTTTTCTCCCGTTCGCCCTGAAAAGTGAAATGTGTGCCCCGTAGCGCCCGGCGTTAGCCCGGCATGGTAGAGGCCGGCTTTAGCCGGGCAGCCTCCCTTGCCGGCCTGAAGAGTCTGCGTGACAACCGATTTTCTGTAGCGGCGATGTCCTCATCGCCGTCCGTAGGTTCTTGATTCGGCGGCGGGGACGCCGCCGCTACGGCGGCCAAACGCTTGTTATCACACAGACTCTGAAGGCCGCCGCTACAGATATAGCAGGGGCACGGCTCGACGTGCCCCTATCTTACTAAACCGTGTTATTGGAAAACGAGTGCTACGCTATAAGTATTTAACAAGCTCGTCCAGAGTCTTCTGAACGCCCGTGTAAGGATCGCCGGGCCCTTCGAATTCGATGGAGTAGACGCCTTTGAATCCCGCCTGCTTGGAGGCGGCAATGGCAGCGGCGAAATCGTATTTGGTTTCTTTGCCGGCCGCGTCGAACTCCAGCCCCTTGGCGTGGCAGACGACGTTGGCATGAGGGAACAGAAGTTTTAATCCCCGCTTGCGTGTTGCCTCATCGGGAAAATTGGCAAAATCGGGGAGCGCGCCGAAGTAGTCACTGCCCACTTCCGTGAACAACTTTACCAATTCTTCCGGGTGCTCCGAGCCCACACCGCCGTGGTTTTCGATGATCACGTGCACTCCGCGCGACTTGCCGTGGGCCGCCAGCGCTTTGTAGGATTCGACCGTGGGCGCGA
>CAZTHM010000154.1:0-8384 GCA_964613505.1 uncultured Acidobacteriota bacterium
TCGGCGTCGAGATGGATGAGAATCTCTGCAAACAATCCACCGCGCGCATTGCCGAACTCGGTCTCGAGAAACGGGCCAAGATTCTGCAAGAGAACATGTATAAGGTCAGCCTGCGCCACGCGACGGTGGTCACGCTCTATCTCCTCACCAGCGTCAACGAGCGCCTGCGCCCGATCATGGAACGTGACCTGCGCCCGGGGGCGCGCGTCGTCACGCATGATTTCAAGGTTCCTGGTTGGGAAGACAAGGAATCAAAGATTGTGATTTCCGAAACGGGCGTTTCGCACACGCTCTATCTTTACGTCCGGCCCTGAGACCGCCTGGAGGTCCCGGAGAGCGATATGAACTCTCTCTTCCCACCCTGCCACGTCATCGCACTGCTCCTGACAAGCGTCCTCTTGCGCCAATGTGGCTCGCCGGGGAACGTCCTTTTATCCCCCAACGGAAGCACTCGCCAGGATTCTCCGAACGGTGACGCGCAACGCGCAGCGCGCGAGCGCATGGTTCGCGAGCAGATCGCAAACCGCGGCGTGCGCGATGCGCGCGTCCTGGCCGCGATGCGCAAGGTGCCGCGGCATCTGTTTGTGCCGTCCGAAATGCAATCCGCCGCTTATTCCGACACGCCATTGCCCATTGGCCACCGGCAGACCATCTCTCAGCCTTACATCGTGGCTTTCATGTCGGAGGCGATGGAACTCAAACCGCAGGATCGCGTGTTGGAAATCGGCACGGGGTCAGGGTATCAGGCCGCCATCCTGGCGGAATTGGTGCGCGAGGTTTATTCCATCGAGATTGTTGAGCCGCTGGGGAAGGAAGTTGCGGCGCGGCTCAAGGACCTGGGATACGAGCGCGTGAAGCTGCGCATCGGCGACGGCTACCGTGGCTGGCCGGAGGCCGCTCCTTTTGACGCCATCATCGTCACCGCCGCGCCGGACCACGTTCCGCCCGCGCTGGTTGAGCAGCTCCGCGAAGGCGGGCGGCTGGTCTTGCCGGTGGGAAGATTCGCTCAGGATTTGTTGCGCGTCCGGCGGACGGCGAAAGGCATCGTCCAGGAGAATCTGCTTCCCGTCCGTTTTGTGCCGATGGTGGGTGAGGCGGAGAAGAACGAGTGATTTAATAATTGTTAATCTGATGACGGACGCTACCCGTTGTAGTAATATGTTCCCTGCATGATCTCTTCCGCCGGGCCGGTCAAGGTGACCTCACGGCCGGCGGGCCAAGCGACATTCAATTCGCCCCCCGGCGTCTGCACTGAGACCTTGCGATTCGTCAGGCCATTCAGGATGCAGGCCACGACGGCCGCGCACGAGCCGGTGCCGGAGGACATCGTCTCGCCCACGCCGCGCTCCCAGAATCGAACTTCGATCTCCCCGCGGGAAACCACCTTCACAAATTCCACGTTGGTGCGGTGGGGAAACAGCTCATTGTGCTCGATCTCATGCCCCAGGCGAGCCCAGTCGATCGCGGTGTGATCTCCCACCATGATGGTGCAATGCGGATTGCCCATGGAAGTGATGGTCGCCCGCAGAACGCCGCGCTGCGTGCGCAGCGGGAAGCCCAGCACGGGCTTCGATCCACCTCCTTGAAACGGAATCTTCCGCGGCAGAAGAATCGGTTTCCCCATCGAAACGCGGAAGAGCCACTTCCCTGCCTCAGATTTGAGAATATGAATCGTCTTCAATCCGGCGGCGGTCTCGATCTGGAATGGCTTTTTGGTTCCAATCCGGGCGGCCAGAAATGCCGCGGCGCAGCGGATGCCGTTGCCCGACATCTCGGCCTCGCTGCCGTCGGCGTTGAAAAACCTGAGCCGCGCGTGGTGCCGTTGGCTCTTGGGTGGCAAGACGGCCACCAAGCCGTCGGCGCCCACGCCCGTGGAGCGCGCGCAGATTGCGCCTGCAAGCTGCGGCAGAGATTCGGTCACCCCGCGCGCGTCGATGACAATGAAATCGTTGGCCAACCCGTGCAACTTTGAAAAAGAAATTTCGGTCATGTTGTGTACCGTCGCCTCTTTGGTTTTCGATCCAGGCTAGTGTTTACGGAAAGACGCTTGGGGTCAAGGGCCTTTCACGGCGCGCGGCGGCGATAAATTGCTACGTTTGCCTCGCCGTGAATGCTCTCCTCAAAGATGAGATCGAAGTCGCGGAAGGACTCGGAATAAGCCCGCATCAACGCGTCCACATCGTCGCCGTCGCTGCGGACGACCCACTCGACCAACTTGCCGGGCTGGGAGCGAAGTTGGTCCTGATAGGTTCGATTCCCCACGCTCAGGGTTTTGCGGAATGGGATGCCGACCTCAATCATCACGCAGGGCCACTTCCCGGCCGTCATCAACAGGTTTTGGCCGTCGTACTTTTCGCGCAGAATACGAATCACCGCCTGTTGCCTCTTGGAGCGGCAGGGAGTATTCACGACCCCTTCCTTGACCACGACAAGTTCCGCGGCTCCGGACGAAGCGGTTTGAATCGCCTGGCCGAGGAACACCGCCAGCAGGATCGCCAGCAGCGTCCAACGCCAACGGCGCGGGAGGTTTGCCGGAAGAAGGAATGAAAGCAGAATCGCCGCGGCGGGGAGCAGCTCCACTCCCAGCCGCAGGTTGTAGTAAGTGTTTGGAAACAGCGTGGGAACGTAGAGCGGAACCGCAGCGTGAGCAATTCCCTGAATGTTGAACGCGAGAGGCACCAGGAAGAGGAGCGCCGCCGCGCGGCGTGAGCGCTCGCGACCTTCGACGGCCCAGACGATCAGGCCCAGCAGCGCGAGCACCAGGGGCCACACGCCGATGACCAGCCTCAGGTCTTCCAGGAAATAGCGCGCCGCGACCTGAACGCTTCCGTCGGTCGGATATCGGAAGGCCGTGGTGGCAAGCTGATGCGCGTACTGCGCTTGAGTTGACCCGGGCCCGTTATAGAACTCCAGGGCGTTGCCGAAACGATAGTCGTTGTGGAGCAGCCAGAGAATTGGGCCCGCTCCGGCGATGAGGGAAAACAGCGCCGTATGACGAATGCGGCCGCGCCATGCTTGCGGCCTCGCGAGCAATACGAAAAGCGCTTCGAACGGCAACAATGCCCAACCATCGTAGCGCGTGAGCGTTCCACAGAATGCCGCGACACCCGCTCCTACGAGCGCCCGAAGGCGTCCGCCTTCGCGGTACCGGAAAAGCGCATAAACGGTCAGGACCATCCACAGAATGGCCAGCGGCTCGGTGAGCGGCGTGCTGGCCAGGTAGAGCATGTTGGGGCAAAGTAGGAAGCCCGCGAGCGCCACCACCGCCGCGGGCAGGCTGCGGTTCATCTGGAAGGCGAGCGTGAACAGGAGCCAGGCTGTAATCGCCAAAGCCGCGGTCGAAACGATTCCGCCCGCGAGCCCCGTCCGCCACAGAAAGTCGTTGGTGGCGAGCGGGGCTGCCAGCAGGTGTGTCAGGGGCAGCCAGACCGTGCCAATTTCCTGGTAGCCCGGAGTGAGCGAGTCGAAGAGTCGCCGCGCACCTTCCATGTGCGACATCGAATCGCCATAGAGATTGATGAGCCCGCGCGAATAAAAGAATAAGAGGTTGGCGATGGCGACTGCCAGAATAACGATTCCGGCTGCGGCTTTTTCCCTGAGAGACAGGCTTGCCGGTAAATTGCGGGCGGGGTCAGCCTCGGGCGTGCGCTCAGGCATCAAAGTGGGCCAGGTTTTTGAATTCGCTGAAGCGTTCGCCAATCAACTGCGGATCCAATCGCAGGAGCTTGCCGAGGCCGAATTCCTCCACGGCGAAGCTGGCCATGACGGAGCCGTAGATTACTGCCCGGCGGAGGTTCGATTCCGAAAGGTCTCCGGTCTTGGCCAGATGCCCCATGAAGCCACCGGCGAAAGTGTCGCCCGCTCCGGTCGGGTCCTGGACTTCGTCGAGCGGAAGGCCGGGGGCGGAGAAGATGGAGTTCTCCGTGAAGAGGTTCGCGCCGTATTCACCCCGCTTGACGACCAGAATGCGTGGACCCATTTTTCGGATGGCCGACGCCGCGCGGGTCAGATTTGCATGGCCGGAGAGCATCTTGGCTTCGCCATCGTTGATGACCAGAACGTCCACCGCTGCCAGCGCTTTCAGGAGTTCGGCGTGCTTCCCATCGATCCAGTAATTCATCGAGTCGAGCGCCACAAGCCGCGCTTGCGGGAGCTGCTGCCGGACGTGTAGCTGTAAGACAGGATCGATATTGCCCAGGAAAACGTATTCGCTTCCCAGGTAGGATGACGGGATCTTGGGCGCAAACTGCTCGAACACGTTGAGATGCGTCTCGAGCGTGTGAGCTTCGTTCATGTCGCCCTTGTATTCACCGCGCCAGCGGAAGGTCTTGCCCGCCGCGCGCTCCACGCCGGTTGTGTCGATCGCACGATCGGTGAACACGCGCAGGTGCCGGTCGCCGAAATCTTCACCCACCACCGCGACGACGCGCACCGGCGCGAACCAGCTCGCGGCAACGGAGAAGTACGTCGCCGCGCCACCCAGGATTTCGTCCGCCTGCCCGTGCGGCGATCGAATCGAATCAAACGCCACGGAACCAACCACCAGCAAAGACATGCCTGTTGCCCCCCAGTGATCTGACGAGGAGTTCTCCCTACTTCAAATACTTTCCCACCAGCAGCGCCAGCTTTTTGCGGGCGCGCGGTGGAATCTTTTTCCGGTCGGTAATAATCGCATGAGCCAGCGCCGAGGCGCACTTGCAGGTGCGTTCCTTCGGCATCTGGCCCACCGCCGAGCGAATGATCGCCTGGGCGTTCTGAACGTTGCGGTTCAAGTAGTCGATAATCTGCGCCACGGTGACGGCGTCATGATCGGGGTGCCAGCAATCGTAGTCGGTCACCATCGCCACAGTGGCGTAACAGATTTCCGCCTCGCGCGCCAGCTTGGCCTCCTGCAAGTTCGTCATGCCGATGATGTCCATGCCCCAGGCGCGGTAGGTGCTCGATTCCGCCTTGGTTGAGAACGCCGGACCCTCCATGCACACATACGTCCCGCCGCGATGACAATTCACGCCGCTACACTTGCAGGACTGCTCGAGAACGTCCGCAACAGTCGCGCACACCGGATCGGAAAACCCGATGTGGGCCACGAGGCCGCCGCCAAAAAACGTCGAGGCGCGGCCGACCGTGCGATCGAGAAATTGCGACGGCAGGACGACGTCGAGCGGGTGCATGTCCTCGCGCAACGACCCCACCGCGCTGACAGAGATGATACGCGTGACGCCCAGCTTTTTCAGGCCATAGATATTGGCGCGATAATTGATCTCGGAGGGCATCAACAAATGCCCGCGCCCGTGCCGCGCCAGGAAGGCCACGCTGCGCCCTTCCAGCATGCCCGTGATGTAGACGTCCGAAGGTTTTCCGAAAGGCGTCGGAACGCGGACCTCACGCTGGCGCTCCAGGCCGGGCATGTTGTAGAGCCCGCTTCCCCCAATGATGCCGATCTCTGCTCTTGCCATCGTTGATTGTCCTTTGTCGGTTGTTACGCGGTTCTCGCAAATCCTTCAAATACTGACTTGCGCGATCATCTTGCCGCCGCTCTCTTCCAGTCGCGCCCAGGGAACTTCCGGGTCGTGTGGGAAAATGACCAGCGCGTCGCGCTCCACAATCAGGGGCAGCAAACGATGCCGGTTGGCCAGGGTTTCCATCGGATACAGATCGAAACTCATTATCCAGGCATAGGGCAGGTGGGCGCGTGTCGGAACGAGGTCCGAGATGAAGCACGCGTGCTGCCCTTCCGATTCGATCCAGACACACTGCAAATCGCGGGTGTGGCCGGAAGCAACCTCGACTCTGACTCCGGGTATGATTTCCTGGCTGCCTTCGATCAACTCCGTCTGGATCTCCGCCGGCCGGAAGAATTCCAGGACATAGCTCGCCTGGTCGCGCTCGGTGGGATGAAGCGCATGCTCCCACTCGCCGTGCTGGACGAAATAGCGCGCGCGCGGGAATGTCGGGACCACCCGGCCGTTCTCTCGCCGCGTGTTCCACCCACAGTGGTCGAAATGCAGGTGTGTGTTGATGACGATATCGATGTCGTTCAACGCCAGTCCGGCTTTTTTCAGTTCGTCGGGCAGCGTTGTGGGCTTTTCAATTCCGTAGATGTCGGAATACTTCGCGTTGAATTTATCGCCGATGCCGGTTTCAATCAGAACGTTGTGCTTCCCCGTTCGCACCAGCAGGCAATTCAACCCCAAGCGCACACGGTTGCGGGCGTCCGGCGGCAGCTTTTTTTCCCAAAGAGGTTTGGGCACGACGCCGAACATCTGGCCGCCGTCAAGTGCGAACGTCCCGTCAGAAAGCACCAGCAGTTCAAACTTTCCTAGTTTCATTTTTCCTCGACTAGTTCGATCAGAACCCCCGCCGTGCTCGACGGGTGCAGAAAAGCGATGCGCTCACTCCCCGCCCCCACGCGCGGTTCGCGATCAATCAAACGAAAGCCCGCTCGCTCGAGTTTGGCGAGCGCCGCCTCCAGGTTCGGGACCGCCAGCGTCAGGTGATGAATCCCCTGGCCGTGCTTGGCGATGGAGCGTGCGATGGGAGAATCGGGCGAAGTCGCTTCCAGCAGTTCGATGCGGCTCTCACCCAGATTGAAAACCGCGACGCGAACTTTCTGATCTTCCACGGTTTCTTCTGCGTCCGCGGCCTTTCCCAGCAATTTTTCGAATACCGGCAGCGCGGTGGCCAGCGATTCTACCGCAATGCCGACGTGATGAATCCTCCTGGAGCGCGATTCGCCTTCGCCGGCGCGGCGAAATTCGCCGATCAAATCTTCGACCACGGAGTGCGGGTCACGGCGCCGCGAAAGAACTTCTTCGACACGCGCGTCCAGGGTTCCCGGGCGCACTTGCCCGATGGCTTCTTCGAAAAGGGCCTGGCGGAGTATTTCGAGCAGGCGCGCCCGCCACTGTTCGCGCTGGCGCTGGACCTGCAGGGATTGCTTTTCTCCAAAGGCCCGGAACTGCTCCAACGCCTCGCGCATTCGGCCGACGCCTTCGCCGGTCGTCGCCACGGTCTTCACGATGGGCGGCTGCCAGCCATCCCGCCGCGGCGCCATCGAGAGCATGGCAGTCACTTCTTGTTCCACGCGATCCGCTCCGGGCCGGTCGGCCTTGTTGACCACGTAAACGTCCGCGATCTCCATTACGCCGGCCTTGAACGTTTGCACGTCGTCGCCCATGCCGGGGACGAGCAGCAGCGCGGTGGCGTCGGCGTGGCGCGCCACTTCGACTTCGTCCTGGCCCACGCCTACCGTCTCAATCAGCACCACCTGGCAACCCGCCGCGGCCATGATGCTGACCACGTCGTGGGCCGCGGGCGCCAGACCTCCCAGGTGCCCGCGCGTGGCCATGCTGCGGATATAGACGCCCTCGTCGGTCGAGAGAGCCTGCCTGTACTTGTCGGCAACCCAGTCGTAGAACCCGGGCCGGGGGGTAAACACCCGCCAGTCCCGCTGGAGGCCGTCGAGTTCCTCGAACAGGGCCGTGATCGCGGGCAAGTCGGGATCGCCGGCTCGGCGGACCTTCATTCGAACACCTCGCTACTCTCCCTCGAACTTCGCCTTGCCGGGGCCGTTCTCCAGGAGCGAACGCATGCCGCTCGATCTCCAACCCGCTCCGAAGATCCGTACGCATCCCGAGATCGATCGCGCGTTTGGCGGCGCGCAGGGCGACGCGGGGGCCGTTGGCGAACTCGCGGGCATCGTCCACGGCGGATCGGTACACATCGTCTGCCGGCAATATCCTGTCGGCCATGCCGATCGCAAGCGCTTCCTCGGCCCGCACCTGGCGGCCGGAGTAGATCAGTTCCTTTGCACGCGAGATCCCTACGAGGCGCGGGAGCCTCTGCGTCCCTCCGGCGCCCGGAATAACGCCGAGCTGAATCTCCGGTTGCCCGAGCTTGGCGGTGTCGGCGGCATAGCGAAAGTCGGCGCACAACGCGAGTTCGTATCCACCACCGAGCGCGTACCCGTTGATCGCCGCGATCGTTACCTTCGGAATGTCTTCAACCAGATTGAGCGCGTCCTGCAGTTCGTCAATCACAGGACCGGCCTCCGCCGGCGAAAGCGGCTGCATCATCGCGACGTCCGCGCCCGCCGCGAAGATCCGCTCGCCGCCCCAGATCACAACCGCACCGACGTCATCGTTCGCGGCGACTTCGCGGGCGGCATCGGCCAGCTCGCGAGCAACCTGGTCGTTGATCGCATTGAGCTTCGGACGGTCGAGCCGGATCGTTCCGACGCCGTCCTCGACTTCCAAGCGAACGAATTCACCCATGGCCGTTCATCCTCGCAGGATCCGGCGTCCGGAGCATCCGCCGCGAGGCGCAGCCCGGCGTCACCGGCGACCGATCCTGCTGTTGCAGGTCCTTGCAGATGCTAAAATCCG
>CAZTHM010000155.1:0-8346 GCA_964613505.1 uncultured Acidobacteriota bacterium
TTGGGTCAATCTGCTGGCGGGGTTCAGCGTGGTTTTTCTGGTACTCTCGTATCTGCTGTTTGAGTATGTGTTGGAAGAGTAGTCAGTCGTTGGTTGAGAAAAGCCTTCTCGACGGACAACGGAGCGAGGTCAGCGGACGAGCGCAGCGCATGAGGAAGATTGTTTCTCTCCCGTTTCATCTGAGCGTAACTCTTGCTTGGATTCTTGTGGCGCTCTATATGATTTTCCGCTTCGCGCCCGAGGAAGCGACCATGGGCGCGGTGCAGCGCATTTTCTATATCCATGTTTCTTCGGCGTGGACGGCGTTCCTGGCGTACTTCATCGTCTTCCTGGCGAGCGTCGCCTACCTCTGGAAGCGCACGCGTATTGCCGACGACCTGGCTTACGCCTGCGCTGAGGTCGGATTCATTTTCTGCACGTGCGTTCTGGTGACGGGCCCGCTTTGGGCCAAGCCCGTTTGGGGGATCTGGTGGACGTGGGACGCCCGCTTGACGTCCACGTTTGTGCTGTGGCTGCTGTTCATCTCCTATCTGATGCTGCGGAGCTACGTCATGAATCCCGGCCGCGCGGCGGTGCTGGGCGCGGTGGTCGGGATTCTGGGTTTTGTGGACGTCCCCATCGTTTACATGTCCATCCGCTGGTGGCGCACGCAGCATCCGCAGCCCGTCATCGCGGGAGGTGCAGGCTCGGGGCTTGATGCCCGCATGTGGGCCACGCTCCTGGTAAGTGGGGGGGCGTGCCTTTGCCTGTTCGCGTACCTGGTGCGGCAGCGGCTGCGGCTTGCCGAGGCGAGGCGCGAGTTGACCATGGTCCGGCGCGATCTGGCCGCGCCGGGTGATTCATCAGATTGAGATTCCATTCCTCTCGGCTGGGCCCGAAGGCCAGCCCTGGCGCATGAGGATTTGGAGGATGAACGTGGGAGAGAGATTCCTGTATCTCGCTTATGCCCTGGCGGGGTTGATCTACGTTCTGTACGGCTGGAATCTCGCATGGCGTCTCCGGCGGTCGCGGCGAGAGCTAAGTGACCTGAAGGCTCGCCTGGAAACCGCGCGGCCCTCGGGCTCTCCGCCCGCCTGAGAAGACCCACGGAGCGGTTCGCCGCTCTTGCCGCCGCCTTGACCGAACTTTCGTAACAACACTATTCCTGCACTTCGACTTATGGTATATGTCACTTCCCGGGTGTAGCGGAGAAGAGGTAGAAGTGTCGCCGCTGTTGTGGCGCTATGGTCATTTCCGCTGACTCAGTCCCGCCGCGAAGATCAAGGGCGAGAGGACGGTGAGGTCTAAGTGGAAGTCCGATGTCAAAATTGCGGACACGCCTTTTCCGTGGAGAGCAGCATCTTCGGGGACCGTGAAAAAGCGCCGGCCACCTGTCCGGCCTGCAAGCACCCTCAGGAAGTCATCAATCCCAAGCTGGCGACCTTGCGAATTGACCGAACGCGCAAGAAGGTGCCGCAAATCCTGTCGCAGACGACCCCCGACGGCCGGCTGCTCCTGCTTCCCCAGGACCGTGACTTCAGCCTGAAGGTTCTGGAAGGAGAGGAAGAGGGCACGGTCTATCCCGTGAACAAGCCCCGCTTACTCATCGGGCGAACCAACGCCGACGTGGCCATCAACGACACGCAGGTTTCGCGCCTGCATTGCGCGCTGGAAATCAGCGCCGACGGGGTGATCCTGCAAGATCTGGAAAGCACGAATGGAACGTTGGTGGGCGGCAAGCCCATCCATTCGGCCCCGCTCGCCAACGGCTCGACATTCCGAATCGGCAGTCATGTTTTCGAACTGGTGATTACTCTCAAACCGGCATGAAGACGATCGGGCGGTACGAGATCATCGATGAGCTGGGCCGAGGCGCCACGGGCGTGGTGTACAAAGCCTCCGACCCCACGATTGGCCGCCAGGTGGCGATCAAGGTCCTCACCCTGGATAGCGAGAAGACGGAGGAGGGGCCGAGCGCGCGGGACGTCTTCATGCGTGAAGCCCGATCCGCCGGCCGCCTTTCCCATCCCGGCATCGTGACCATCCACGACGCTCTCGAAGATCCCGAGTCCCACTCCTGCTACATCGTGGAGGAACTCATCCCCGGGCGCACCCTGGAAAAGGTCATGCTTTCCGGGCCATTGATGTCTACCGACAAGTCACTCGAAATCATTCGGCAAATCGCCGAGGCGCTCGACTACGCGCATCGAAATCAGATCATTCATCGTGATCTGAAACCCGCCAACATCATCCTGACCGAAGACGGCCGGGCGAAGATCACTGATTTCGGCATTGCCAAAATCGTGGCGCGCGAGGCGGTCACGCGCACCTTGGCCATCATGGGAACGCCGGCCTACATGTCGCCCGAGCAGGTGGCGGGAGGCGAAATCGATTCCCGCAGCGATTTGTTCTCCATGGGCATTCTCCTTTACTTGATGCTGGTGGGAGAGAAGCCCTTTCTCGGCGACACCGCGGCGGTCATGTTCAAGATCGTGTATGAAGATCCGACGCTGCCCAGCAAGATGAATCCTGTGCTCACCAGCGGTCACGATTACCTGGTGCTGCGCTGTCTCGCCAAGGACCGCACCAAGCGTTACGCGACGGCGCGGGAGTTTCTTGACGATCTCGAGGATGTGCGCGCGGGGCGGTCGCCCCGCTCGGAAGGGAAGCTCCCGCGCACGGAACTTCGCACGGCGGACCGGACGCTAGCGATCAGCAAGGCGCTGATTGCCGCGCCGCCGGCCGCCAAGAAAGAAGAGCCGCGGACCCCCGTCGCGGAGATTCTGGCAGGGGCGGCGGTGATCGCTCTGCTCGGGATTGGGATCTGGGTCATTCGCCATCGGCGTTCGCCCGCCGCCCTTGCGCCCCCCGCACCGATTGCAGCCACCCAAGGAGCCGGCACAGAGAATGCCGCGCCCGCCGGCCAGCCTCCTGCCGTCACAACACCTGTGCCGGAAAAGAACCCGGGGGGCATTCGCCCCGCCACTCCTTCCGCGTCTCCACCAGGAAAACCTTCGCCTGCCAAGCCGGCGGTTAAGACCGCGGCTTCACGGCCGCCATCCAAGACCACAAGCGCCCCTCTAGTTCAGCCCAAGCCTCCTGCGGCAACGACAACAGCGGCTGCGACGCCCGCGCCACCCGTGCCCTCTCCAGCCACCGCCGCGCCGGCAACAAAGCCCGCCGCCGGAAGGGTCGTTACGCTCGCCTGCAAGTATGAACTGGAAGCAGGAACGCTGAAGGTCAGCAGCGGTTCGTTGGTTTTCTATCAAACGGACCTTTTGGGGAAGAAGAGCGGTTTCTTAGGGAAACCCAAGGGTGAGCTCTCGCGGCCCATTACTGTGCCTTCGGACGCCGAAGAGCTTACGGTGCAAGTGAACTGGGAGGGCGACGCAACCGGACTTGGATTTAGCAGGAAGGTCGCCGCTCGCGCTCCAAGCGGATACTCCGACACTATTCAGGTCACCATCAAGCCCAAGGAACTCACCGCCGGATGGGCAAAGTCAATGCCCGCCAAGAAGTAGACGAACTCCCCGTCCCGGCACGGCCCAACACAGTCGGGGGGCGCGCGCACGCAAACGCATTCGTCTAAGCTTTCTTCTTCACTGAAATTGTG
Organism: uncultured Acidobacteriota bacterium; assembly: GCA_964613505.1. Classification (GTDB taxonomy): domain Bacteria; phylum Acidobacteriota; class Terriglobia; order UBA7540; family UBA7540; genus CAZTHM01. Next base: position 3,593 of record CAZTHM010000155.1, read on the forward strand.
ACCGGCGCACTCAGCTTGAAGGTGAGCTTCGTCTCGGTGGCGAGGACGATCTCCTTCTTGCCGGTTGCCGCGGCCACGCCCGTGCCTGCGCCCGCTCCCACCGCGCCGCCGATGGCCGCGCCTTTCTTGCCGCCCGCTAGCGCCCCGATCAGTGCGCCGGCGCCCGCGCCGCCACCGATCATCCCGATGTTGCGCTTCTTGTGCGACTCGCCCTTCATACTCCAGGCGGTCGTCGTGATGGCGACCTTTTCTCCGCCTTTCACCGTCAACGACGTTAAAGTCAAGGATAGCTCGGCGGGGCGGTTCAGCCGGCCCGAACTGACAGCGTTCGTGACCTTGCCGGTCACGGCGCTCCCGACCGCGCCCACTTCGGTTCCCCCGGAAACCAATGCCGAAGCCAGCGTTCCCTCGAAGGCAGCGCCTTCGTTTGCCGTCCCTGAGTCAATGGTCTGGCCGAGCCGGACGGCGATTTCAGTGCCCGCAGGGACCGAGACCTTCACAGTCTCCACTGCCGGTTTCGAGGGCGCGCCGCCCGCCGCGGTCTCCGTTCCCGCGCCGGGTTCCGTGCTTCCCGTCGGCTCGCTCCCCGACTGGCAGCCCACCAGCAGTATCGACAGGAAGCAAACCAACACTGCGATCCATTGAATTCTGTTCTTCATTCTGGCCTCCTCGGGCCAAGGGTTTCGCCCTGACACCGTTTTCATATTCTTCGCAGGCATTGTCTCAATTCCTACCTTCGCCCCGAATCACTTGTCGAAGTCGCCCGACGATGTTCGCAATAGGCTGACAGTAGACGATTGGGACGCGCAGGTCAAGCAGCCGAACCGAAGTGAAGCGAAATGAGGTCGACGAAGCGCGAGTCCGCGTGCTACCCTTTTGACGACTGCTCATTGCCAAAATCGAAGGGTGGTCAGCGAATATGTCAGACTTCGGGCTCTGTGCGACGGATGTTCGTGAACCCCGCCAGGTCCGGAAGGAAGCAACGGTAGCGAGCCTCTCCGTGTGCCGCAGATCTACCCGAAGTCTGGCGCCCAGGGATTTTGGATTTTTGATTTTGGATTTTGGATTGACGGGTCCTGACCTCGGTCTTATTCTTCCAAACCAGCGACTAAGTAATTGGGGAAACCAGAGACGCCAACTGAGAGTCCCTGAGGTAGACAAGCTTCGACGGATGTCAGCGTGAGGTTGGCTGAAATAAATCCAAAATCAAAAATCCAAAATTGCCATGTCTTACCAAGTCATCGCCCGCAAATACCGGCCGCAGATTTTCGATGACGTGGTGGGCCAGCGCCTCATTACCGAGACTCTCAAGAACGCCATCCTGACCAACCGCGTGGCGCATGGATACATCTTCTCCGGCGCGCGAGGAGTGGGGAAGACTTCGACGGCGCGCATCCTGGCCAAGTCGCTTAATTGCACGCAAGGACCGACGCTTACGCCCTGCGGGCAGTGTCCCTCCTGCCAGGAAATCACGGCGGGCAATTCCGTGGATGTTTTCGAGATCGACGCCGCCTCCAACCGCGGGATTGACGAGATCCGCGAGCTGCGCGAGACGGTGCGCTATCTTCCCGCGCGCGATCGCTACAAGGTCTTCATCATCGACGAAGTTCACATGCTCACCACGGAAGCTTTCAACGCCCTCCTGAAAACCCTGGAGGAACCGCCGCCGCGTTCACTCTTCATGCTGGCGACCACGGAACCGCACAAGCTCCCGGCCACCATTCAGTCGCGCTGCCAGCATTTTTCGTTTCGTTTGCTCGACTACGCGGAGATCTTCGCGCGCCTGCAATACGTCTGCGGGAAGGAGAAGATTCAGGCCGACGAAGGCGCGCTCGGCGCGCTCTCTCAGGCGGCGGAGGGCAGCCTGCGTGACGCGCTCTCCCTGCTCGACCAGGTCATCGCCGCCTGCGGGGAGCAACTGGAGGAGGGCCGCGTCCGGCAACTGCTCGGCGTGGTTCCGGTGCGCCTGCTTCGCGAGATGATCGAAACGATTCACGCCGCCGAGTCGCGGCGCGTCTTGGAACTCATCAGCCAGCTCGCCTCCGAGGGCTACGAGCTCGCGCATTTCTGCGGCGAGTTCACGCGCTACGTGCGCAACCTGATGATCGCCAAAAGCTGCGGCGTCGAAAGCCCCTTGCTTCAGGTCCCCAACGATGAGCGTCAGAACCTGGCGGAGGTCGTCAAGCTCTTCAGCGAGGAAGACCTGACCCGCTTCTTCCACATCCTGCTGCGCACCGAAAGCGAATTGCGCTACTCGCTGGAGCCGCGCTTTCATCTGGAGATGGGCCTGCTCAAGCTGGCCCAGGCGCGGAAGCTGGTCTCGCTCGAATCTCTCCTCGCGGAGCTGGGAAAAGGCGGCGCAGGTGAGAGGCCGAGCCCTGCAACGCCGCGCAGCGTGGCAGCGCCCAGTCCGGCGCCGCCGGCTCCGGTGAAAACGCAGCAGGCCGCGCCGCAATCTCCACCGCGATTGGAGCGGCCGGCGGAGAGGCGAGCGGCTCCCGTCGAGGCGCTCGCGATGACTGCGGCGGCCGCGGTCGAAGACGACCGCCTCAATTCCATCAAGGCGGTGTTGTTCGAAAAGCAGAAATTCCTCAGCACGTGCCTGGACCACGTTTCGGGCTGGCGCTTCGAAAACGGCGAGGTGCGATTCCTCTTCCCCAAGAACGCCTCGACTTTTGCCGATCTCATCAAGAGCCGCGAGCAACTGGAAGCGTTGCGCTCGGTCTGCACGCAGGTGCTGGGCCAGCCCGTGAAGATTTATGTTACACTCGAAGAGCAGGAAGGGCAGCCTGCCGTGGCTCGGCCGAGCGCCCGCGACCGGGCGGCGCGCGACGCAACGGTGGAGGCTTTCAGAAAAAAATTCGACTGCACCTTGGTGGATGTCAAAGACCTCAGCCAGGAGTGAGCGATGAAAAATCTGCAACAGATGCAGCAGATCATGAAGCAAGTCCAGCAGATGCAGGAGCAGCTCCAGAAGCAACTGGACGAGCTGGTGGTCGAAGCGTCCGCCGGCGGCGGCATGGTCACGGTGAAGATGAACGGCCAGAAGCAACTCGTCGCCGTCCAGATCGACCGCGAAGTCATCGCCTCCGGGGACCTCGAGATGCTGCAGGACCTGGTGATGGCCGCCGTCAACGAAGCCACGCGCAAGGTGGATGAGCAACTGGCCAGCCGGGTCGGGAATTTGACTTCGGGACTCAACCTTCCTGGCCTTCCCTAAAGGACGAAACTCGAAGTTAGAAACTGGAAAATCGAAAATGGAAACTGCCCGCGTGCTCTGACTGCCGAGTTTCCAGTTTCCAGTTTCCAGTTTCCAAATGAGAGACTTTGCTGAGCCGCTGGCTCGCCTGATTGATGAGCTGAAGCGTCTGCCCGGGATTGGGCAGAAGTCAGCGCAGCGCATTGCTTTCCATCTGGAGCGGGCGCCGCGCGAGGACGTCGAACGCCTGGCCACCGCCCTCCTCGACGCCAAAGACAAGATCCGGCTTTGCAGCGTCTGCAACAACCTCACCGAACAGGACCCCTGCGAGTATTGCACCGACCCGCGGCGCGACCAGGAAGTCATCTGCGTCGTGGAGACTCCTTACAACGTCGTCGGGGTCGAAAGGACCCGCGAGTTCCGCGGGCTCTACCACGTCCTGCATGGCGCGCTCTCGCCCCTGCAGGGCATCGGGCCCGACCAACTCAAGCTGAAGAACCTTTTCGAGCGGCTGAAGGGCGGCAAGGTCAAAGAGCTGATCGTGGCTACCAACCCCAACGTCGAGGGCGAGGCCACCGCCATCTACCTCTCCAAGCTCATCAAGCCTCTCGGGGTCAAGGTTAGCCGCATCGCCATGGGCATTCCTGTCGGCTCGGAACTGGAGTTTGCCGACGAAGTCACAATGCTCAAGGCGCTCGAAGGCCGTCGCGAAATCTGACATCCGCTTGATTCTTGGGTGACCGGTCAGGCCATGTGGACCGGCGTCAGTCATCTCGTGACTGGCCATTTCTCGGAGTCACTTCCCAATGTCCTCGGAGATGTCGGGCCACCCCGCCGATAAGTTCTTTCTATCCTTCCGATAAGCTCAAAAAGTCCAAGATTGACCTTGTGTCCCTGTGCTAGAATGTCCATCGGGGCTAACAGCACTGATTCAGTTTCGTCTAAAGGGGGAAGGGGATGAGCGATTCCTCTAACAAACCTGCGAGAACGTTTCCATACCCAGGGATCGACACCACCGCTGATGGCGCAGCGATGGTGGTCTGGGTTGATACCAATATCACCCAAGGCGCTTGCGCCTACCCCATAACCTCCTCGACGACGATGGGTGGCGGCTACCAGCAGGAAGTCGCCAACGGCATGAAGAACCTGTGGGGCGATACCCTGGCCTTCATCGAGCCAGAGTCGGAACACAGCGCCGCATCCTCCTGCGAAGGCTTTGCCGTGGCGGGCGGCCGGGTAACCAACTTCACCTCCGGTCAGGGCCTGGTCCTGATGAAGGAAGTCTTGTACACGATCTCCGGCAAACGGCTGCCGGTGGTTTTCCACATTGGGGCGCGGGCGCTGACCTCCCATTCGCTCAATGTCCACTGCGGGCACGATGACGTGATGGCCGTCGCCGATTGCGGCTGGGGAATCCTCTTCGCCAAGAACGCCCAGAACGCCGGCGACCTTGCCTTGATTGCCCGGCGCGCCGCGGAAGATTCCGCCACTCCCTTCCTGAACGTCCAGGACGGCTTCCTCACCACCCACACCATCGAGAACGTCCGCCTGCCCG
>CAZTHM010000156.1:0-8303 GCA_964613505.1 uncultured Acidobacteriota bacterium
AAAACCCGTGTAAAATAGATTCTCCATCAGCCTGGTCGGGTGGACGTGGGCCGGACGGGTAGCCCGCGAGGGAAGGACTGTCTTACTCGGGCCTTTTGCTATGTTTGACGCACTACAAGACAAATTCCAGCGCGTTTTCAAGTCGTTGCGTGGCCAGGGCATCCTGAACGAGCAACTGGTGGACGAGACCCTGCGCGACGTGCGCTTGGCGTTGCTCGAAGCCGACGTTAACGTCAAAGTCGTTAAGGCGCTGCTCGACCGCGTGCGCGTGCGGGCGCTGGGCGAGGAAGTCCAGCAGAGCTTCAGCCCGGCGCAGGAAGTCGTCCGCATCGTCCGCGACGAGCTGATCGAAATCCTGGGGCGCGAAGCGGCCCTGCTCACCTACTCCAAAGACTATCCGACGGTCTTCCTGATTGTCGGTCTCCAGGGGTCGGGCAAGACGACCACAGCCGGAAAGCTCGCCCGCTGGCTGGCCACGAAAAAGAAACGGCCGATGCTGGTTTCCACGGACGTCTATCGTCCCGCGGCGCGAGAGCAACTGGCCATCATTGCCAAGGCGGTTGGGATTCCGTGTTTTCCCGGCGAAGGTATCACGTCGCCGATCGATCTGGCCCTGGCGGCGCGCAAGGACGCTGGCGACCGCGGCCACGACACGCTGATTGTGGATACCGCCGGCCGCCTGCACATCGACGAGGAGATGATGCAGGAAGTCAGCGATTTACGCACGCGGCTCCGCCCGAGCGAAGTCCTGCTGGTGGCTGACGCCATGATGGGCCAGGACGCCGTGCGCACCGCCCAGGAATTCCACGAGCGCCTGGGAACGACCGGCGTGATTCTGACCAAGCTCGATGGCGACGCGCGCGGCGGCGCGGCGCTCTCCATCCGCCACGTGACCGGCCAGCCCCTCAAGTTCATCGGCACGGGCGAGAAATACGACGCGCTGGATGTGTTTTATCCCGAACGCATCGTCTCGCGCATTCTGGGCATGGGCGACATGCTCTCGCTGATCGAAAAGGCCGAGCAGACCATGGACAAGGAGAAGGCGCTCGAGGTCCAGCGCAAGATCGTGAGCGACACGTTCAACCTGGCCGATTTCCGCGACCAGCTTCGACAAATGCGCAAGATTGGGTCCGTGGACCAGATGATGGCCATGCTGCCCAAAGTGGGAATCTTCAAGGACGCTGGCAAAGCGCATGTGGACGAAAAAGAGCTGGTGCGCATCGAGGCCATCATCGATTCCATGACGGCGCGTGAGCGCGCCAATCACGAAATCATCAACGGCAAGCGGCGCAAGCGCATCGCGCGCGGCAGCGGCACCAACGTGCAACTCGTCAACCAGGTGCTGCGCCAGTTCGTGCAGACCCAGAAGATGATGAAGACTCTGGGCAAAGGATTATTCGGCCGCCAGTTCTCCGGGCTGAAAATGCCCGTCGGCCAGAGCGGACCGGCATAGACGGCCCGGCGGGCTGTTTCGACATCGAATCAGAGGGGGTTAGATTGCTGAAAATACGACTGGCTCGCACCGGAGCCAAAAAACAGAGTTCACACCGCATCGTGGTGATCGAGAAAGAGCGGGCGCGCGACGGGCGCTTCGTGGAGATTCTGGGCCACTACAACGCCCGGCGCACTCCGCCGGAATTGGTCTTCAACCGCGAACGCGCTGAGTACTGGCTGGGCCGCGGCGCCCAGGCTTCCGAGACTGTCAAGAGCTTTCTCAAGAAGCCGGCGGTAGCCAAGGCCTAGCGACCGCCCGCCGCTGTACCGGCAGGCGGGAGCACGGTCAAAATTCATAGGTTCGCCGAGCACTCTTTCCTTGTGGGCATTCCGGACGACTCGGTAGCGAGGGAGGGCCAGATGAAGGAGCTCATCGAAGCCATCGCCAAGGCGCTTGTGGATAATCCCGATCAGGTTCAAGTCCATGCGGTGGAAGGGGAGCAGGTCACGGTTCTCGAACTGCGCGTTCACCCTACGGACCTGGGGAAGGTAATCGGCAAGCAAGGTCGAACCGCGCGGTCCATCCGCACGATTCTTGGGGCCGCGGGAATGAAGCTGAGAAAGCGGTTCACGCTGGAGATCCTGGAGTAGCGGGTTCTCTGTGCGAGTCCGGCCGCGGGAGTCCCAGACCTTTGAAGGGTCCGACGAAGACGGAACAATGGCTGGCCGTGGCTCGCATCGCCAAGCCGCAGGGGCGGCGAGGGGAAGTTGCGGCGGAGATCCTCACGGATTTTCCCCAGCGCCTTTTCGAGGCGGAGCGGGTGTTCCTGGAGAGCCCAACTGGCCCGCCAGAGTCCTTCCGGGTGGAAGAAGTCTGGCCTCATAAGGGACGCGCGGTTTGGAAGTTCGCCGGCGTCGATTCCATCGACCAGGCCGACCGGCTGCGCGGACGGCACGTCCTGATTCCGCAGTCGGAGCGGATGCCGCTCCCGGCGCATCAGTACTACGTGTCGGAGTTGCAGGGCTGCACGGTCGTCGTCGAACGCGATGGAGTGCGCCGAGAGGTCGGAACGGTAACCGAGGTCGAGGCGGCGGGTGGCGCAAGCCTGCTCCACGTAAAGACCGAGCGCGGCGAGGTGCTCATTCCGCTGGCGCAGGAAATTTGCACGCGGATCGATACGGGCGCGAAGGTGATTGTCATCGACCCACCCGAGGATTTGCTGGAGTTGAACGAGTAGCGCCCCGATTCATCGGGGCACCCGGTGACGGGAGTCTGGCGCTTGCCTTTGCCCGAACCCCGAGTCGCTAATCCTGAGTCCCGTGATCTTTGATGTAATCACGATTTTTCCGGATTTCTTCAGCGGCGTCCTCGAGCACGGCTTGCTCAAGCGCGCGCGTGTGGGCGGCCAGGCGGAAATCCGGTTACACGACTTGCGCAGCTTCACCGACGATCGTCATCGCACCGTGGACGATCGGCCGTTCGGCGGCGGGCCAGGAATGGTTTTCAAGCCGGAGCCGCTTTTTCGCGCGGTGGAGGCGCTGAAGGCGGAAGCCGCCGGAGCAGCGTTTCCGGTTGTCCTGCTTAGCCCGCAGGGAAGGCTGCTGACGCAGGCGGTGGTGGAGGAACTGGCAAGGCACGAACGCCTGGTGCTGCTGTGCGGGCGGTACGAAGGCGTGGACGAGCGTGTGGCGGAGCACCTCGCCACCGACGAACTCTCCATCGGCGATTACGTGCTGAGCGGCGGCGAGCTGGCGGCCGCCGTGGTAATGGAAGCGGTGACACGCCTGCTGCCCGGCGTGCTGGGCAACGAGGAATCCCGCCAGCAGGATTCCTTCGCGGGAATTCCGGGTTCATCCGCGAGTGGCGCGCACGGAATTCTCGACTGCCCGCACTACACCCGGCCGCCGGAGTTTCGCGGCTGGACGGTTCCGGAGGTCCTGCTTTCCGGGAACCACGAAGAGATTCGCCGCTGGCGCCGCCGCCGGGCGCTGGAAAAAACCTGGCGACGGCGGCCGGACTTGCTGGCCACGGTACCGCTCAGCGACGAAGACCGGAAGCTTTTGGAGGAGATTAAGAACGCGGCGCTCGAGCCGGCGCGGTAACGGCGATTTCACATCGCCAGCCGGCAAGTGGCGCCCTCAGGGGCGGCGCTGCAACGCAGTCGCGCAAATTCTAAGACTGGGAGTCCATGTGCCATGAGAGTTCTCGATAAAATTGAACAATCACAGATGAAGAAGAATCTTCCGGCCTTCCGCGCCGGCGACACGTTGCGCGTGCACGTCAAAATCAAAGAAGGCGACAAGGAGCGGATTCAGGTTTTTGAAGGCACCTGCATCGGTCTGCGCCGCGCCGCGAACCACTCGACTTTCACCGTCCGCAAGATGTCCTTCGGCCACGGCGTGGAGCGCATCTTTCCGCTGCACTCGCCCGTGCTCGATAAGATTGAAGTCGTGCGCTCCGGGCGCGTGCGCCGCGCCAAGCTCTACTACCTGCGCAAGCTGCGGGGCAAGGCCGCCCGCCTGAAGGAAATCCGCACCGTACAGGAAGCGTAGGGGCGAGGCGGTGCCTCGCCCAGCCAGGGCGACTCGTCAGCGGACGGGCCGCCCCTGCACGCGCACGCATCAACCCTAGAAGAACAGTTCCGGCGAAACGTGGAATCGTTCGCTCAGCCGCTTGATGTGGTCTTTGTTTAATTCGCGCTTGCCGCTCAGGACTTCCGAGACAATGCTGGGTGTTCCGAACACGTCCGCCAAATCCTTCTGCTTCAGGCCGTGCTGGTCCATCAGGAAGCGCAACCCCTCCAGTGGCCCGGCGCGCGGCAGCCGGTAGCGTTTCTCCTCGAAATCCTCAATCAGCAGCGTCAGGAGGTCGGCGAGTTCCTTCTCCGCCGGTGTCAGCGTCTTACTGCGGCGGTCGAGATCGTAGAGGATCTCCGTGTACTTCGCATTTTCTTCCTCGGTGCGGATGACTTTGGGAGGAACTTTCTTGAGGAGCGTGCTGTACTCCGGGCTGACGAGGACGATGCTCATTTTCTCCAATCCTCCTTGCTGTATTCGGCATGAGTCAGCACATCGCGCAGGAAGATCCTTCCGGTGCGATAGTTGATCTCGGTGATCAGTCGGTAGGCATTTCCCTTGATGTTAAAGACCGCGAATCGATCGACCGCGTCCGTCGAGGGGAACGTCCGTCTCACGTCCGTCAGATTCTTCCATTCGGCTTTCTTGGCGATCCGATACCAAACATCCAGCGGTCCGCTGAGATCCCTGTGTGTCCGCGCCGCCTCGAGCAGCTTCTTGCGGCTGATAATGTGCAAATGCCGCCTCCCTTCCATTAGATTCGCAACTTGCGAAGTTGTCAAGCGGCCATTGGCGGTTGCGCTCTTGTGGTAAACTCCCCTTGGTCCAGCCATGCCACTCGCACGCGCCGCGAGGGACGCCAAAGACTACACCTGCACGCGACAATTCGAAGCTCAGGCCTTCCGCCAGGGCTGGCGCCGCGTCGCGGGATGTGACGAAGCGGGACGCGGCTCGCTCCTCGGCCCCCTGTACGCCGCCGCGGTCATCCTCGACCCCGAGAAACCCATCCACGGTGTTGATGATTCCAAAAAACTCACCGCAGAGACGCGAGGCGAACTTGCAACCGAGATCCGCGAGAAAGCAGTGGCATTCCGGGTTGTGGCGATGACCGCCGTGGAAGTTGACGAGCTGAATGTTTACGAAGCCTCGCGCCAGGCGATGCTGCGCGCGCTCGCGGCGCTCGAGCCGGCGCCCGATTTCGTTCTCACCGACGCTATGCCGCTTGTGAAGAGTGGCGATGAGCAACGCTTCGCAATTCCGCACCGTGCCATCATTCATGGCGATGCGCGCTCGGTCTCGATTGCGGCTGCCTCCATCCTCGCGAAAGTCGAGCGCGACGCGCACCTGACTGAACTCGACCGCCACTACCCGCAGTATCAGCTCGCGCGCAACAAAGGCTATGGCACCGCCGACCACCTCGAAGCCCTGGCGCGCTTTGGTCCCTGCCCCGAGCATCGCAAGACCTTCCAGCCCGTGAAGGATTATCTGCTGCCGCTGTTCCCGTTCGCGCCGGCGTAGCGCCGTCCTTCAGGGCGGCAGGCGGTCCCGCCCAGCGGGACCGGCCCTACAAGAGGTGCTATACTCCCTCCCGGTTATGTCCTCTTTGCTCATCAAGAGCGGCCGCGTCCTCTCTCCCGAAGACAAGCTGGATGGCGAACTCGATGTTTTGATCGAAGGCGGCATTATCCGCCAGATCGAGCCGAATCTCAGCGCGCCTGCCGACGAGACACTCGACGCGCGCGGTCAAATCGTGGCGCCGGGATTCGTGGATATTCACGTTCACTTGCGCGAGCCCGGTGGCGAAATCTCCGAGACTCTCGAAACGGGTCTCCAGGCGGCCGTGGCGGGCGGCTTCACGGCGGTCTGCCCGATGCCCAATACGAAACCGATCATCGAACGGCCGGAGCTGGTGCGCGCTACGATCGAGAAAGCGCAGAAACTCGGCCTGGCGCGCGTATTTCCCATCGCCGCAGTCTCCATGGGCAGCCAGGGCGAGTCGCTCGTGGACATGGCGCCGCTGGTGGCCGCGGGCGCCGTGGCTTTCTCCGACGATGGCCGGCCCGTCAAAACCGCGGGCCTCATGCGCCGCGCGCTGGAGAAAGCCAAATCCCTCGGCGTGCCTATCATCGACCACTGTGAGGACCCGAGCCTGACCGGCCTCGGAGTGATCAACGAAGGTCCCGTTGCCGAGCGCCTGAAGTTGCGCGGCGTGCCGAACAGTTCCGAGGACGTTTGCGTGGCCCGCGACCTGATCGTCGCGGAAGCCACGGGTGCCCACGTTCACATCGCGCATCTCTCGACTGCGCGCGCGGTGGAAATGGTGCGCGTCGGCAAGCGGCGCGGCATTCGAGTGACGTGCGAGGTCACTCCGCACCACTTCACGCTCACCGACGAGGCCGTGGCCGAGTACGGCACGAACGCCAAGATGAACCCGCCGCTGCGCAGCGCGAAAGATCTTGAGGCTGTCCTCGCCGGGCTCGCCGACGGGACTGTGGATGCCATCGCCACCGACCACGCGCCGCACGCGCCCGAACTTAAAGCGAAGTCACTCGCCGAGGCGCCCAACGGCGTCATCGGCCTCGAAACCGCGCTGGGCCTGGCGCTCACGCACCTGGTGCACACGGGCAGGATTTCGCTCGCCCACCTCATCGTCCTGATGAGCACCAACCCCGCGCGCCTCATCAACCAGCCGCTCGGCCGCCTCCAGGTGGGCGCCGCCGCCGATATCACTATCTTCGATCCCACCCTCGAATGGACCTACCACGCCGCCACCGGCCGCTCCAAGAGCCGCAACTCCCCCTTCGACGGATGGAAGTTGAAGGGGGCTGTTACTGCAACGGTAGTCGGCGGCAAGGTCGTCCATCGGGCGTAGCAGATCATTCCTCGCGGCCGTAAGTTCGCCTACGATTCATGGCCGATAGCGATCAGGCCCTGCATTCTGTCTACCGTCTACTGTCTACCGCTTTGCGGCTGCCGGGTTTGATGGCGGGGATGCCGGACTTGCAGAGGGGGCATTCGGCGGGATTGTAGTTCTGGACCGCGAGGGTCACGAGCGCGGCGCGCGGGACGCCCAAATCCACCATGCCGCCGCTGCGGTCGATGAGCGAGCCCACCCCGACGACTTTGCCGCCCGCTTGCTCGACGGCGGTCATCGTCTCGCGCGTTGAGCCGCCGGTGGTGACGACGTCTTCAACCACCAGCGTGGGCTCGCCCAGGGCCAGCGAGAAGCCGCGACGCAGCGTCATCACTCCGTCCTGGCGCTCAGTGAAGAGCGAGCGCACGCCCAGCGCGCGCGCCACTTCGTAGGAAACAATCACGCCACCCAGCGCCGGCGCCGCCACCACCGACGCGCCCGCATCGCGCAACTTCGCGGCGAGTTCCGCGCACAATTTCTGCGCCACGTCGGGATGCTGCAACACCAGCGCACATTGGATGTAGCGGTCGCTGTGCAAACCCGAGGAGAGAATGAAGTGGCCTTCCAGAAGCGCGGAGTGCTTGCGGAAGATGTCGAGGATTTCGTTTTCGGTCATGCGATTTTCAGCAGGTTTTGTTAATTGAACTCTGGGATCGATAAACCACGACAGATCCTTCTTGCCATGTTGTTGGAAATTTCGATATGGCGAGGGATGGCATGAATCTGGCCAGTCTTGGGATTGGACCACAACGAGTGAGCGCCACCTTCCCGCTTGAGATAACAGCCGTACTTACGCAGATGCCGCAGTAGAGACTCGAGCTTCACTTGACAACGACCACGTCTCGGATCGCGTTTTCCGGAATCCCTCGGAGGGCGTCTTCCCGGCGGTCCTCAAGAATCAGTGCGATGGCCTGGGCCAAACTCTCCCGACACTCATCAACGGTGCGCCCCTGCCCATTGGCGCCCGGCACCTCGGGACAGTAAGCGATGTACCACTCACCGTCTTGCTCAATCACGGCCGTAAACTCGTTGTGCATGGCTTTCTCTCCTCATTGCTACTGTACACCGGAACCAGCGCTAAGCGCTCGTTCCATCTCCGCCACGATGGCCTCCGCCGCGGCGACGGGGTCAGCAGCTTCGGTGATGGGCCGGCCGACCACGATGTAACTCGCGCCGGCCTGAATGGCGCTCGCGGGCGTCGAGATGCGGACCTGATCGTCCGCGCCGGCACTGGCAGGACGAATGCCGGGCGTGACGATGACGAAGTCCGGGCCGAGCGCTTTGCGCAGCGCCGTGATCTCACGCGGCGAAGCCACCACGCCGTCCAGGCCGGCTTGCTTCGCGAGCAACGCCAGCCGCACCACGGCATCTTCGGGGC